>DAINBS010000237.1:0-3709 GCA_036732805.1 Gemmatimonadales bacterium
ACCCGCGGGATGTGGCATGGAGTGTTCGAGCGGGTGAGGGCGATCCTGGACGACGGGAGCGACGGGAACGACGGGAACGACGGGAGTGAGGGGTGAGGGTCATGCGCGGGATGGTGCTGGAGAGGCGGGGCACGCCCTTGGTGGAGCGGCAAGTGCCCGTCCCGGATGTCGGACCGGGTGCGGTGCGGCTGCGGGTGGGCGCGTGCGCGGTCTGCCGCACGGACCTGCACGTGCTCGACGGCGACCTCCCGAACCCCCGCCTCCCGCTCATCCTGGGCCACGAGATCGTGGGCGTGGTGGACGCCGTGGGCGGCGCGGTGGACCGGTTCGCTGTGGGCGACCGTGTGGGCGTGCCGTGGCTCGGGTGGACCTGCGGCACGTGCGGCTACTGCACCAGCGGCCGCGAGAACCTCTGTCCCGACGCGAGGTTTCACGGATACACGCTGGACGGCGGGTTCGCCGAGCACGTGGTGGCGGACGCGCGGTTCTGCTTCCCCGTCCCGGACGGCTTCGACGCCGCGCACGTCGCGCCCCTCCTCTGCGCCGGGCTCATCGGGTATCGCTCGTATCGCGCGGCCGGGGATGCGCGCCGCCTGGGGCTGTACGGCTTCGGCGCGGCGGCGCACATCGTGGCCCAGATCGCCCGTGCCGAGGGGCGCGAGGTGTTCGCGTTCACTCGGCCGGGCGACGCGCGGGGGCAGGCGTTCGCGCGGCGCCTTGGAGCGCGGTGGGCCGGCGGGTCCGACGAGGCGCCGCCCGAGCCGCTCGACGCCGCCATCCTGTTCGCGCCCGTGGGGCCGCTCGTCCCGGAGGCCCTGCGCGCCGTCGGCCCCGGGGGAACGGTCGTGTGCGGCGGCATCCACATGAGCGAGATCCCGGCGTTTCCCTACGAGATCCTGTGGGGCGAGCGGGTGGTGCGCTCGGTGGCCAACCTCACGCGGAAAGACGGCGAGGAGTTCTTCGCGCTGCTCGAGCGCGTCCCCGTGTCCGTCGAGGTCGTTCCGTACCCGCTCGACGCCGCGAACCGCGCGCTCGACGACCTCCGTCATGGGCGGGTCCGGGGCGCCGCGGTGCTGGTGCCCGAGCGCTCGCCGCTGGCTGCCCGTGTGTCGTCCGGGGCCGGGTGCTAGGCGGGTTGCGGTATCACGGAAGGTGCACAGCGATACTCGGCAGGGGTAGCATATGCAAGGGGACCTTGAGATGAAGCAGGGACGCGTTCGCGGAGGGACACCAATGACTCGGTCGGCTGGTTTGCTCGCGTCGCTCCTCATGAGCGGGCTCGTGATGACCGTCATGGCGTGTGGTGATGATCTTGGCGAAGGGCCGGACTTCGCGGGTCGCGTGGCGGCGATCAACCCGGGTGGAGAGACCGTGATTGTGACCCCCGTGGAGTTCTTCACATGGGAGTCCGACGCCGATTCGGTGCTGGTGCGCCCCGGGGGGGCAGTCATCCGCGTCCAGGGTCCAGGCGGAGGTTGGACCACCGGGAGCGTCGCGGACGTCGTCGTGGGGACCAACCTGCGCGTCTGGACAAGCGGGGTGGAGCTGCGATCGGATCCGGCCCAGTACCCGGCGCGCCGCATCGAGGTGTTGGGCACCGGAGGCCCGTAGTCCCCCGTCGCCCTTGGCGACAGAATGGGCCGAGGGCCTGCTTTCAGCAGGATCCGCTCCTCAGGATCCGCTCCTCCCCGAACCGTACGGGCTCTACGTGGCGTGAATCCCGCTGAAGCGGGTCCTCGGCGCATGCTGCCCGTGAACGGGCGGGGCCTCCACGTCGCCTTGGCGACAGAATGGGCCGAGGGCCTGCTTTCAGCAGGATCCGCTCCTCCCGGTGCCCACCGCTTGAACAGCGGGGCCGGTGCGATTATCCATATCCGTCGCACCTAACCCACTGGGCATCAACGCCTGCCATGACACTCCTGACTCTCTACGGCGTCTCCAAGCGTTTCGGGTCGGTCACCGCGGTGGACGAGGTCGGCTTCGAGGTGGACCGCGGCGAGGTCGTGGGCTTCCTCGGCCCCAACGCGGCCGGGAAGTCCACCACCATGCGGATGATCACCCAGTACCTCGAGCCGGATGCCGGCGAGATCCGGCTCGACGGGATCCCGCTCGACGACGCGGGCCGCGAGGCCAAGCGGCGCATCGGCTACCTGCCCGAGAACAACCCGCTGTATCCGGACATGCTGGTGGCCGACTACCTCGACTTCATCGCACGCCTGCGGGAGATCCCGCCCGTCGGCCGGCGCGGCGCCATCGACCGGGCGGTGACCCGCACCGGCGTGGGCAGCGTGTTCTACCGTCCCATCGGCGAGCTGTCGAAGGGCTTCCGCCAGCGCGTCGGCCTCGCGCAGGCCATCCTCCACGAGCCGGACCTGCTCGTGCTCGACGAGCCCACCGAGGGGCTGGATCCCAACCAGCGGGTCGAGATTCGGCACCTCATTGCCGAGATCGGGCGCGACCGCACGGTCCTGCTCTCGACGCACGTTTTGCCCGAGGTGCAGCACACCTGCTCCCGTCTGCTGATCATCCGGCGCGGCCGGCTGGTCGCGGACGGTCCCGTGACCCAGCTCGTGGCGCAGGCGCGCGGGCTTCAGCAGATCGCTGTGGAGATCGCGGGAAGCGGCGTGCTCGAGGGGCTTCGGGCGCTGCCGGGGCTGAGCGCGCTCGAAGAGGATGGGATGCGGGACGGGCGGGTGCGGGCGACGATCACGGCGGGGGGCGCCGACGACCTGCGGCCAGCCGTGTTCCGGCTCGCCGCGGAGCGGGGCTGGACCTTGTACGAACTGCGCCAGGAAGGGGGCAGCCTCGAAGAGCTGTTCCGCCAGCTCACCACGGAAGGAGGCCAGGTATGAGCCGCGCCTGGACCATCGCGCGCCGCGAGCTGCGGGCGCTGTTCGATCACCCGACGGGCTACATCCTGCTGATCGTGTTCCTGGCCGTGAACAACTTCCTGTTCTTCCGCCAGGTGTTCCTCGTGGGCGCGGCCACGCTCCGGCCGATGCTCGACCTGCTCCCGTGGGTCCTGCTGTTCCTGGTCCCCGCGGTCACCATGCGTCTCCTGGCGGACGACGTGCGGAACGGCACGATCGAAGTGGTGCTCGCGCAGCCCATCACCGAGTTCGAGCTCGTGCTCGGCAAATACCTCGGGGCGCTGCTCTTCCTGTGGATCGCGCTGGCCCTCACCCTCGCCATCCCGGCCGGCCTGTCCCTCGGCGCCGAACTGCCGGCCGGCGTGGTGTTCGCCCAGTACGTGGGCGCGATGCTGCTCGTAGCCGGCATGACCGCGGTGGGCACCTGGACCTCGAGCCTGACGCGCAACCAGGTGACGGCGTTCATCCTGGGCGTGGCAGTGATGTTCGTGCTCGTGCTGGTCGGGCTCGACCCACTCATCGTGGGGCTCCCGCCCGTCCTTGGCGCGATCGCGGCGCGCCTCGGCGTGTTGTCGCACTTCACGGGCATCGCGCGCGGGGTGATCGACATTCGCGACGCCGTGTACTTCGTTTCGCTCGCCGCGGTGTTCCTGGTGCTCGCCTACGCCGCTGTGCTGAGCCGCCGGCTGCCCGCCGGGAGCCGGCCGGCGCGCCGCCTCCGGCTCGGGACCGCCGCCTTGATCGCCGCCGCCATCGTGCTCAACCTCGCGGGCGGGTCGCTGGGCGGGCGGCTGGACCTCACGCCGGGCAACGCGTACACCCTGTCGCCCGCCACGCGC
>DAINBS010000237.1:3809-5479 GCA_036732805.1 Gemmatimonadales bacterium
CGGCCAGGCCCGTGGTGGGGTTCGTGGCCGATCCCATGGACGAGATGGTCCGGCAGCGCACGTGGCGGACCCTGCAGGACGAGCTGCGGCGCCAGTACGACGTGCGCACCGTCTCGCTGGCCGACGATTCCGCGCCCGGCGCGGACGTCCACGTGCTGGTGCTGGCGGGCGCGCCGGATTCCCTCACGGCCGATCAGGAAGCGCGGCTCGACGTGTTCCTCGCGCGCGGCGGCGGCGCCCTCGTGATGGCGGGCGGCATGGCGATCGACCCGCAGCAGCCGTTCTTCGCGATGCCGCGGACCGTGGCGTGGAACGCGATTTTGGAGCCGTTCGGCGTCGCCGTGCGGTCGGATCTCGTGTACGACCTCATGGCCAACGAGAGCGTCTCCCTGCCCACCCAGTTCGGCCGCGTGGCCATGGCGTATCCGCTCTGGCTGCGGGCCGCGAGCGCCGGGGCCTCGGTGATCAACGAGAACCTGCCGTCGGCGTTCCTGCCGTGGGCCAGCTCGATCGACACCGCGGGAGCGCCGCCGGGGACCGTGACGCCGCTGCTCGTGTCCAGCCAGGCGGCCGGAGTGTCGGCCACGCAGACCCTGCTCGATCCGCAGCAGCAGTTTCCCACCGACAGCCTGGCCCCCCGCCTGCTCGGCGTGGTGGTGAATCCGCTGGCCGCGGGCGACTCCACGCGGGTCCGCGGGCGCGTGGTGGTGGTGGGCAACGACGAGTTTGCCGGCGACCGCCACGCGCGCTCGGCACCCGAGAACGTGGCGCTCGCGCTCAACGCGGTGGACTGGCTGGCGCAGGACGAGGCGCTGATCAGCATTCGCGCCAAGGACCGCCGGCCGCCGGCGCTGGTGATGAATGAGGGCCGGCGGAACGCGGTCCGCTATGCGAACGTCGTGGGAATCCCCGTGCTCGTCGCCCTGGCCGGCCTGGTGCGCCTGGTGGAGCGGCGTCGCGCGATGCGGCGGGTGTGGGAGCCGGAAGGAGCGCGCGCATGAGCGCCAAGGGACTGATCCAGGCGCTCGCGGGCCTCGCGGCGCTGCTCGTGCTCTGGGCGGCCTTCGCGCTGTTCCGGGGCTCCATGGGCGACGCGGCCGCGCGCCTCACCCTGCCGCACCTCACGGCCGCGGACGTGGACCGGGTGCTGGTCGCGCGCGGGAGCGAGGTGGTCACGCTCATACGGGGCGCGGCGGGGTGGCAGGTGAATGGTCACCAGGCGGATGGCGCGCAGATCGAGCAGCTGTTCCGGGCGCTTGCCGACACGGGCGCCTCCAGCGAGCTGCTCGCCCGGAGGGCCACCTCGCACGCGCGGCTCGGCGTGGACAGTGCAGGACGCCGCGTCGTGTTTGCGAAGGGGGTCGACAGCCTCCTGTCGCTGGTGGTGGGGGAGCAGGGGCGGGCGTTCCAGACCGCCTATCTGCGCCTGGCGGACGACGACGACGTGTTCCTGTACCGCGGCGCGCTCCCGGGACTGCTCTCGCGCGATGAGGATGCGTGGCGCGACCGGCGGATCGCGCGGATTCCGCCTGACTCTGTGAACGCGGTCATCGTGACCCGCGAGGGCCTGAGTCCGCAGGCCAATGGCTTGTGGCTGGGTGCCATCCATGTTGGAGAGGATCCGCGGGAAGAAGGGATCGCTACAGGCCCGGTAGTGGCGTTCGTCGGCG
>DAINBS010000238.1:0-5463 GCA_036732805.1 Gemmatimonadales bacterium
CTCGACGTCTGGAGCACCGAACACCGCGCTGATGACCGCGACGCCGGAGGCTCCGGCGTCACAAACGGCGGCCACCCGCTCCGCCGTGATCCCGCCGATGGCCACGCACGGCATTCCCAGCGGCGCCCCGGCCGCCAGGGCCGCGAAGCCCTCGACGCCGATCGGCGCCCCGGCGTCCGGCTTCGATCCGGTGGCATATACCGACCCGATGCTCCAGTAGTCCGCGCCCGCCGTTCGGGCGCGCGCGGCTTCGGCCGGGGTCCCCACGGACACGCCGATCGCCAACGGCCGGGGCGTGGCCGCCCGCACGCGGTCGCCCGGCAGATCGTCCGCCCCGAGATGCACGCCGGCGGCGCCCGCGAGCCACGCCACGTCGGCGCGGTCATTGACCCAAACCGGAATCCGGACCGCTGGGATGAGGCGCTCGGTCCAGCGCAGCAGCGCATCGCCGGGGCTATCCTTCATCCGGATCTGGAGGATGGTGGTGCCGCCCGACTCGGCGGCGCGGGCCGCCGCCACCGCGCGGTCGCCGAGCGCGGCGGGATCGAGAATCGCGATCAGTCGGACGTCCAACGACATGGAGTGCTCCGTGAGGGGAAGCGCCGCGCGATCCGCCGCCGCGTCCCGGCACGCGGAAGGTAGCCGTTGCCCCCTCCGCCAGGGGGCGCGACCGTGACCGGGCGCGCCACCGTGAGCCGCCGGGGGGCGAGCCGCTGGCGGCAGGGCCACCCGTGGATCTACCGAAGCGACGTCGTGGACGGCCCACCCCAGCCTGGCGTGGTGACGGTGACCGATGCCCACGGCACGTTCCTGGGCCGGGCGCTGTGGAGCCCGGTCTCGGAAATCCGACTGCGCCTGCTCACGCGGGAGGACCTGCCGATCACGGCCGCCTGGTGGGCGGACCGCCTGCGCGAGGCCGCCGCGCGGCGGGGGCGGCTCGATCCACCGGCCACGGCCTACCGCCTGGTCCACGCCGAAGGCGACGGTCTCCCCTCGCTGATCGTGGACCGGTACGGCGACGCCGTCGTGGCCCAGCTGCTGTCGGCCGGTCTGGAGGCGGTCCGCGCCGATGTGCTCGCCGGCATCGAAGCGGCCTGCGCCCCCTCTGCCATCCTGCTCCGGAACGACGCCTCGGTGCGCCGCCACGAGGGCCTGCCCGTCGCGGTGGAGCCGGTCCGGGGCACGGTCCCCGACCCGCTCGAGGTCACCGAAGCGGGCATCCGGTACCTCGCGTCGCCGCACCACGGCCAGAAGACGGGCGCGTTCCTCGACCAGCGCGAGCACCATGCGTTGATGGGGCGCCTGGCGCGGGGCCGGGCGCTGGACCTGTTCTGTTATCACGGCCTGTTCGCGCTGCACATGGCGGCCAACGCCACGCACGTCACGGGGGTGGACGCCAGCGCCGACGCGATCGCGATGGCGGGGGAGAACGCGCGGCGCAACGGGATCACCAACGTCACGTGGCAGGAGGCGAACGCCTTCGATCTGCTGCGCGCGCTCGACGACGCGGGGGACAGCTTCGACACCATCGTCCTCGACCCGCCCGCCTTTGCCAAGGACCGCGACGCCGTGCCCGGCGCCCTGCGGGGGTACAAGGAGATCAACCGCCGTGCCCTGCGGATCCTGCGGCCCGAGGGGCGCCTCTTCACCGCGTCCTGCTCGTATCACGTCGGGCGCGGCGCGTTCCTGGCGATGCTCGGGGAGGCGGCCGCCGACGCGCGCCGCCAGGTGGTGCTCGAGCGCGTGCTCGGCCAGCCGGCCGACCACCCCGAGCTGCTGACGGTCCCGGAGACCGGCTACCTCAAGGGCGCGCTCCTGCGAATCGTCACCTGATGGCCGGCCCGCGCTCCGTTGACACGCTACGCGGGCGGCGCGAGGTTGCAGCCATGCCCTCCGCACCCGCCGGCGAGCCGTGGCGCCCGATGGGCATCTGCCTCGAAACGCCACCCTGCCGGCGATGCGTGCGCCCCCCGCCGATCGTCGCGTGCTGACCGATCCGATCACCGAGCGGCGCCGGCGGCCGCCGCTGTCTCCGCGGCAGGAGTACGAGGAATTCGTGCTCCAGCGCATCGAGGACTTCAAGAACCAGCTGACCCGCGAAGACCTGCTCGCGCTGGCGGATGAGGCCGTGCACGAGCTCGAGGCCGGACCGGATGGCCAGCTCGTGCTGACCGAGGTCCTCGTCCTCGAGCACGTGGACCGCCTGATCAAGAAGCGCCTGCGCCTGCCCGGCTTCCGCCGCTGGACGAGCGCGCATCAGCGGCTGCGCACCGCCCAGCGGGAGCCCACCCACTGGGGGCTTCCCGCCGACCTCCCGCTGACACGGTTCGTTGGTCGCCTCGAGGACGCCGACGGGGTCATCACGCTCGGCTCGGGGGCGGCGAGCGCCGCCTTCCTGCTCGCCGCGCACGACGTTGCCGTGACGGCGCTCGCCGAATCGGTCGAGGCGGCCGAGGCCATCGAGTCGCGCGCGTCCGACCAGGCGCTCACGCGCTGCGTGCAGGTCTATGCCGTGCAGCTCGGCTGGCTGCCGACCGACCTCGCGCCCGCGTTGGTGGTGCTCGACCCGATGGTGTTCGCGACTCAGGAGGCGTCCGCCCAGGTCCGCGCGATGGGCGCGCTGCGCGAGGCCACCGTGCCCGGCGGGGTGCACCTGGTGCTGCCCGCCGACCAGCGCGGCGCGGTCCGCTCGCTCGCCCCGGAAGCGCTGCTGAATCACTACGCCGGCTGGCAGGTCAGCCGGGGCCCGCGGAGCGGCAGCCGCTGGTTCATCGCGGTCAAGCCCTAGGGAACGTTCAATGTCCAACTGAGGAATGGCCAACTCAGAAGGAACCCCCTTCTGAATTCGACGTTCCTTGTTGGACATTCGACACTCTTCTGGCCATAATCCCCCGATCATGCCCACGCTGACGATTGACGGCCGATCCGTCGAGGCGCGCGACGGCGCCACCATCCTCGAGGCGGCGCGCACGGCCGGCGTCACCATTCCCACGCTGTGCTGGTACCCGCAGCTGCCGGTGGTGGGCAACTGCCGCCTGTGCGTGGTCTCGGTGACGGGGGCGGACAAGCTCGTGCCCGCGTGTGCGACGTCCGTGGCCGACGGCATGCGGGTGGACACGGAGTCGGCGGCCGCGGTGGAGGCCCGCCGCGGCGTGCTCGGGATGCTGCTCGAGCGCTATCCCGGGGAGCACCTGCGCGAGGGCGGCGCGGCGCGCAACGAGTTCGAGGCGTACGTCACCCGCTACGGCGTCGTGCCGCGGCCCGCCGGCGAGCGGGTGCTGCCGCTCCGCACGGGCGACGAGCGCCCCGGCGACCCGATGATCGCCCACGACATGAGCCTGTGCATCCTGTGCACTCGCTGCGTCCGCGCCTGCGAGGACATCCAGGTGGTCGGCGTGCTCGACGTCGGGCACCGGGGCGGACACGCGCAGATCATCGTGGGCGCCGACGGCGACCCGGACAAGGCGGCCTGCACGTGGTGCGGCGAGTGCGTCCGGGTGTGCCCGACCGGGGCCATCTTCGAGGTGATGCCGCGCGAGCGCTTCGGCGAGGCGCGCGTGCCGCCCGACCGGGTGGTGCGCTCGGTCTGCCCGTACTGCGGGGTCGGCTGTCAGCTGGACCTCCACGTCAAGGACAACGAGGTGGCGCGCGTGACGTCGCCGGGGTTCGACGAGGTGACGCCGAACAACGGGTCGACCTGCGTGAAGGGCCGGTTCGGATACGACTTCACCCTGCACCGCGACCGGCTCACGCGCCCCCTGATCCGGCGGGGCTGGGAGAAGCACGACGGGCGGTGGCGGTGGACCGGCCCGTCGGGAGCCGCGCACCGCGCCGGGCCCTGGCACTCCATCACCGAAGAGGGCGCCGCCACGAAGCCCGCGGCGCCGCCGCGCGCGCAGGGGAAGCGGCTGCGGGACCTGCCGCTGCTCGAGCGCGCCGCCCAGGACGTCCGCGACCGGGCCTCGACGCCCCCGTCCTGGTACGAGCCGTTCCGCGAGGCCACCTGGGACGAGGCCCTCGAGCTGGTGGCGCAGGAGCTCACGAGGCTCCACGGGCTCCACGGCGCCGACGCCATGGCCGTGTTCCAGAGCGCCAAGTGCACGAACGAGGAGAACTACCTCCTCCAGCGGCTGTTCCGGGGCGCCCTCGGGACGAACAACGTGGACCACTGCACCAGGCTCTGCCACTCGACGAGCGTCTCGGCGATGCAGGCGGCGCTGAACACGGCGGCCGCGTCCGGCTCGATGCGCGAGATCGAGGAAGCCTGCGACGTGATCTTCATCGCGGGCGCCAACACCACCGAGACCCACCCCGTGTTCGGCGCGGCCATCAAGCGCGCGCACGCCCGGGGCGCGTACCTCATCGTGGCCGACCCGCGGCGCACCGAACTGGCGGCCCGGGCGGACCTGCACCTGCAGATGCAGCCCGGCACGGACGTCGCGCTGTTCAATGCGATGCTCCAGCACGTCCTGGAGCAGGGTCTCGAGAACCGGGCGTTCATCGCCGGGCGCACCCACGGGTTCGACGACGTGCGGGAGGCGGTGCGTCCCTATACGCCCGAACGGGCGGCGGCGATCACGGGGATTCCCGCCGACCGGATCCGGGCCGCCGCGGAGCGCTACGCGACGGGCCCCAACACGTCCACACTCTGGGCCATGGGCCTGACCCAGCACCTCACCGGGCACGACATGGTCACGTCGCTGCTCAACCTGATCCTGGCAACCGGCATGATCGGGCGGTGGGGGGCCGCCATGCTCCCGGTGCGCGGGCAGAACAACGTCCAGGGCGCGTCCGACATGGGCGCGATCCCGTTCGTGTACCCGGACTACCAGCCGGTGTCCGACCCGGCGGTCCGGGACAAGTTCGCGCGAGCGTGGGGCGTCGCCCCGGAACGCCTGTCGATGACGCCGGGGCTCAAGGTGACCGAGATGGCGCGCGAGGGCTCGCCGGTACGCGCGCTGTACATCATGGGCGAGAACCCGATCATCTCGGACCCGGACATCGCGCACGCCGAGGCCTGGTTCCGGTCGGTCGAGTTCCTGACGGTGCAGGACCTCTTCCTCACGGAAACGGCGCGCTATGCCGACGTGGTGCTGCCCGGGGCGTCGTTCGCCGAGAAGACCGGCACGTTCGTGAACACGGAGCGCCGGATTCAGCTGGCCCACGCGGCGATCGAGCCGCCCGGGGAGGCCCGCGCCGACTGGGACATCCTCGTCGAGCTGTCGAACCGGGTGGGGCTCCCCACCCCGTTCCGGTCACCCGAGCAGATCATGGGGGAGATCAGCCGTCTCGCGCCGTCGTGGTCCGGCGTCACCTACGCCCGGCTGGCCGGCGGCGGCCTCCAGTATCCGGTGCCGGACGCGAGCCATCCGGGCACGGCGTTCCTGTTCGACGACCGGTTCCCCACCGACGACGGGCGCGCCCGGCTCCACCCCGTCGAGTCCGCCGATCCCGGCGAACTGC
>DAINBS010000239.1:0-5399 GCA_036732805.1 Gemmatimonadales bacterium
ACCACGGCCATCCAGCTTGGCAGCCAGCGCCACGCGAGCATCGCCCCCATCACCGAGGCGGCCACGTGCGAGCTGGGGAACGAGCACCCGCGCGAATCGCCAAAGCCCTGCGCGCTCTCCACGAGCCCGTAGAAGAACCCGGCGGTGTGCGGCCCCTGGTACGGCGCCTCCAGGAAATGTGGTCCGTCCACCGGGAACGCGATGAACACGAGGTAGCAGCCCAGGTACACGAGCACCAGCCGGAACACCATGTCGCGCACCGGCTCGTGCCGCGCCATCAGCGCCAGCACGATGGGCGGCACGTACACCGCCACGTAGTACCCCCAGTACATGCCGTACATCGTCTCGCTGAACCAGCGCCCGTGCATCGCGGGCAGCCACACCTGGTGCAGGTGCGCCCCGCCCGCCATGAGGCGGTCGAGTGCGGCGACCGGACCGTCGATGCCCGTGAGGCCGAGCACCGGCCGCACGAGGTCCAGCTCGAGCCAGAACACCGCGAGAAAGAGCAGGGGATTCAGCTCGCGCAGGAACCGCAGGGGCCGACTCGCGCTGGGCATCGCGCGCGCGAACAGCCACGGCAGCGGGACGGCCGCGGCATGCGCCAGCAGCAGCCACGGCGCGTACCAGACCCTGGTGATGAAGACGGCCCAGATCAGGGCCATGCCGACGTTGTAACCGGTGAGGAGCTGCTCGGCCGCGAGCGGCCGCTCGTGTGGTCCCGTCATCCTCCCCCCTTCACCCCGCCGCCGCCTCGTCCGAGCACATGAGGACGTGAGCACGTGAGCACGTGAGTGCTTCCCGGCGCCCCGGGACAGAATGTAGCGGGATGCAGCAGGATGGACGGGATAGGCGGGATGAACGGGATGATGCGCCGCCCCTCTGCACCTTGCACTCTGCACGCGGTGACGGCCCGCCGGCCCGCCCGCCCGCCGGCCCGCCGTCATTCGTCCATCCCGCCCTATCCCGTTACTTTCTCCCCCCATGCGCCGGATCGCCCAAGCCTGGCGGTGGCTCACCACGCCGCGCGGCGGCCGAGAGTGGGACCTGGTCCTCCGCTCGACCGGCGCCATCGCCCTCGTGGGCATCCCGCTCGCGGTCTACGTCCCGCGCCTGATCCCGCTCATCTGGCTCGCCGTCGTTTCCTTGCCGGCCTCCGGCCCCCTCGGGCCCATCATGCCCGCGGCGCTCGAGCCCGTGATCATGGAGGCGGCCAAGTACGAGAAGGCCATCTGGGTCACCCTGGTGGCCCTCACGACCTACGTCTACATGGAGTTCCTGAACTGGCACATCTACCGGTGGGTGCTCGACCGGCAGATGCTGAGCGGGTTCCGCAACCACCGGCGCATCCAGGCGGCCGTGAAGTACTTCGCCAAGTACCCGTTCACCACCACCGTCGTGGCGGCCGCGACCCCGTTCCCCTGCTGGGTGATCCGGATTCTCGCGGTGCTGCACAAGTACCCGCTCCGCCCGTATCTCACCGCCACGGCCATCGGGCGCTTCCCGCGCATCTATCTCTACGCCTGGCTCGGCGCCTGGCTCAGGGTCCCCACGTGGGCCCTGGTCACGGTGATCGTCGGGTCCACGGCGGTCGTGCTCGTGTGGCGCTGGGTGAAAAAGCGCCAGGCGCCGCCGCCGGCCGGTCTGGCCACGGCGGGCAACACCGAGGCCGGCTGACGCCGCCGGCCCCAACCCTCGCCACCAAAGGACTGGTTTCCGCATGCAGCTCGGCCATCTGCCCCTCGCCCTCTCGATCGCGACGTACGACTGGAATCCCAAGACCATCGCGCTCGTGGTGGGGATGCACTGGCTGCCGAACACCGACAGCCTCGTCGTGAAGGCCGGGTTCGCGAAGCCCGAGTTCCACTGCACGGTCACCCACACGTTCCTGTTCGCCTTCGTGGTGAGCGCCCTCGTCTACCTGTGGTCGCCGCACTACGCCATGTTCACGTTCATCGCCATCGTGGCCCACTTCGCGGCGGACATCGGCAGTACCGTGGGGCTCCCCCTGTTCTGGCCGTTCTATAAGAAGCGGCTCACCGCCGGCTTCTTCAAAGACACCGGCTACTGGGGCTGGGACATGTACATCGGCTACTACAAGCAGCCCATGGCGTGGATCCTCGAGATCGGCGTGACGGTGTTCTTCGTATGGCGGCTGTTCGAGATCGGAGTCTTGTGACATCGGCGGGCCGGCGGGCCGGCGGGCGAGGCGGGCCGGCGGGCCGTTCCTCACGTGCTCACGTCCTCACGTCCTCACGTATCGTTGAATGACTGACCGTTTCGACGCGATCGTGATCGGCTCCGGCTTCGGGGGCGCCACCGTCGCCCTATCCCTCGCGCGGGCCGGTCGGCGCGTGCTCGTCCTCGAGCGCGGCCGCTGGGTGGACCGGGACGACTCGGCCTGGGATCCCGTCGCCATCCAGATCGAGCAGAAGTACCGGAGTGAGAGCCCCGAAGACCAGCAGGGGCGCGACGGCCGCACAATGTACCATCCGGACGCCGCCGTGGGCGGGAAGTCCGTGTTCTACGGCGCCGCTTCGCTCCGGCTCCGCGAGGCCGACTTCCGGGGCGGGCGCCGCTTCGCGCAACCACCCGTGCCGTTGTCGCTCGACTGGCCGTTCGACTACGCGGACCTGGCCCCCTGGTACGATCAGGCCGAGCGCGAGATTGGCGTGGCCGGGGTCGCGGGCGCCGACCCGCACGAGCCGCCGCGCGCGGGCGACTACCCCGCGCGCCCGGCGCCGTTCGGCACGGTGGCCCAACGGGTGGCCGGCGCCGCCCGTGCGCTGGGCATGCGGCCGTTCCCCATCCCGCTCGCCATCAACTTCGCGGGCGCGCACGACCGCGCGCAGTGCATCGAGTGCATGACCTGCGACCTGTTCCCCTGCAAGATCGAAGCGAAGAACGACCTCTCGGTCACCCTGCTGCCCGCCGCTCGCGCACTCGGCGCCGAGATCCGCGACCGTACGGTCGCCATCCGCCTGCTCCGCAACGGCTCGCGGATCGACGGGGTCGAGTGCCTCCACACCGCCACGGGCGAGCGGGCGACCGTCCGCGCCGACCTCTACGTCGTGAGCGCCGGCGCCATCCCCACGCCCGCGCTCCTGCTTCGCTCGGGACTCGGCGACGCGGGGCCCAACGGCCGGCTCGTCGGGCGCTACCTCATGCGCCATTGCAGCGGCATCGTGATCGGCGTGTTCCCGTTCCGTACCAATCCCGAGCGCAAGTTCCACAAGCAGCTCGCCGTCACCGACTTCTACTTCGGCAAGCCCGGGATGACGCCCGAGGGACCGTGGGGCTCGATCCAGTCGCTCCAGACGCCACCGCCCGAGTTCGTGCGCCACGAGGCGCCGTACCCCAGGCCCGTGCCGTGGATCGCGGCCAAGAGCCTGGAGTTCCAGTCGTACCTGCTGTGCATGGCGGAAGACCTGCCGCGCCACGAGAATCGGGTGGACGTGGACACGGCGCGCACGGACCCGCTCGGGCTCCCGCTCACGACGGTCGCGCATGCGTATCTTCCGCGCGACCTCGCGGCCCGGGCCCGGCTCTACCGCGAGGCCGTGCGCATCCTCCGCAAGGCGGGCGCCCTCGTGCACCTGCGGTTCGACATCCACACCTACTCGCACGCGCTGGGCTCGTGCCGGATGGGCACCGATCCCACGACGTCGGTGCTCGATCCGTGGTGCGGCTTCCACGGCATCCCGAACCTGGCCGTGGTGGACGCCTCCTTCATGCCCAGCTCGGCCGGGGTGAACCCGAGCCTCACGATCGCGGCCAACGGCTTCCGCGTGGGGGCACACCTCGTGGCGCACTGGGACGACCGCGTCCGGGGGAGGGCAGGGTGAAGGAGATCCGCATGGCCGTGCTGGGCTGCGGGTCCATCGCCCGGCGGCACAGCCGCATCCTGCGGTCGCAGGGCGGCGTCGCGCTGTCGTACGCCAGCCGCGATGGCGCCAAGGCCGAGGCGTACCGCCGGGAGTTCGGCGGGCGGCACGCGTTCGCGTCGTACGAGGCGGCGTGCGCGCACCCGGAGATCGACGCCGTCCTGATCTGCACGCCCACGGCGCAGCATGCCCCGCAGGCGGAGCTGGCCGCGGCGGCCGGCAAGGCGGTGATCATCGAGAAGCCGGCGGCGCGCGGTGTGGCGGAGCTGGACCGCGTGCGCGCCGTGGTGCGGGAGCGCGGCGTGTTCGGGGCGGTGGCCGAGAACTACCGCTTCAAGCCGCTGCTGGGCGCGTTGCGCGGCCACATCGAGCGCGGCGACATCGGGGTGCCGCAGTTCCTCGAGCTGTCACGCGCGGGCAGCAACCTCACGAGCGGCTGGCGCGGCGACGCCGACAGCATGGGCGGCGGCGCGCTGCTCGAGGGCGGCGTGCATTGGGTGAACCTGCTCTGCGAGCTGGGCGGCACGCCACGCCAGGTGGTGGCGGCGCGGCCCGCGACCGGCGCCGTGTCCGTGGCCCCGTTCGAGGACGCGCTGGATCTCCTGGTGTCGTTCGCGGACGGACCGGTCGGTCGCCTGTTCCACTCGTGGAACACCCGGAGCCGCATCTTCGGCCTGGGCCTCTCCCGCATCCTCGGCACCGAGGGCAACATCCACTTCGAGAGCAACGGCGTGTTCGCGCTGGTCCTCGGCCGCCGCACGCGCGTGCGGATTCCCGGCCTGCTCGACATCATGGGCTACAAGGGAATGTGGCGCCACCTGCTCGAATGCCTGCGGACGGGACGCGAGTCGCTCGTCTCCCTCGACGCGGCGCGACGGGACCTGAGCGTGATCGAGGCGGCGTACCGATCGCTGGAGACGGGGCGATTCGAAAACGTTGACCGTTAGCCGTTAGCCGTTGGCCGTTAGCCGGTTGGCCGTCGGCTCTGCAATCTGCCTTCTGCAGTCTGCCGTCTAGCGAAGCTCCCCTATCCCATCGCACGCAATCGCCCGGTCCGGCCCGCCGGCGAACGTGTTGCGGCGGACGCGGAACGTCCCCGACCGGCCGTCGTCGAGCACCATGCGGTACTGCTCCCCGGGGATGATTGGCGCGAGGTGGCTCACCGAGATCGTGGCGTGCCAGGCGGACGCCGTCTCCTCGATGTTGACCATCACGTCGGCCACGAGGACGCCGCCGTTCGAGTCATGAATCGCGCAGCGATGGAAGGCCATGACCGGTCCTGAGGGCTGGAAGCTGGGCAGATAAGCTACTCTAGCTCGGGCGGAGCGGGAGTCCCCCCGGTGAACGTGCAGCGTATAGCGTGTAGTGCATGGCGTGCAGCGCGCCTGGATTCCCACGCTACACGCCATACGCCAACGGCTAACGGCCAACGGCCAACGGCCAACGGCTAACGGCTAACGGCTAACGGCTAACGGCTAACGGCCAACGCTCACAGGCTGAACCAGTAACTCGCCTTGA
>DAINBS010000240.1:0-5386 GCA_036732805.1 Gemmatimonadales bacterium
CGGGTGGCGGTGCGCGGTTGCACGCCACCGCAAAGCCGAGGAGCACGAGGATGATGAAGAATGCAGTCCTGTGCATGATGACTCCCAGTCAGGGTTACTGGGTCGGCGGCGCGAGGTTGCCGCAGGCGTGACCCACGCTACGCCCGCCGGCGACGATACCCGCCGGCCGGTGACAGATCGATCATGAGCGCCACGATGATGCCCACGACCGGCCACAGCGTCCACTGCCCGCCGAACCAGTGCTGCACCGCGGAGTACCACAGGAGCGTCGTGGGCAACAGCAGGAAGCCGAGGACGGGCCACAGCAGCGAGGAGAAGAGGCCGACAAACCAGTCGCTGAAGAACCAGAGCAGGACGATGGCGATTCGGGGTGTGAGGAGCGCGGCGGCGGCGAAAAGCAGGGGCATGGGGCGCTCCGAGGTTCATGGCGTTGATCCGGCGTTCCTCCCGCACGACCTGGCCGGTTGGACAATCACCGGCCGCCGAGCGGGAGCCCAGCGGCCGGTGATCGCTGTTCGCTTCGCTTCACTTCTCGGCGCTCTCTACGGTATACAGGTTACGCGCCATCGCCGACCGTGGGTATCGGTCAAACGGGTGAAAACGGATGTACTGCCGAGGAGGTACGGCCCCCGGGCGCTCAGGTCTTCATGATCTTCTTTCCCACCTTGCGCTTCTTGACGGGACCCCCCCCGCCGGGTGCTTTCGCCGCACGCTTCTTGGCGGCGGTCATCCTGCCGCCTCTGGTCTTCTTTGCCATTGTGAGATTCCCTTCCCTGTCATCCAGGCGTACGGGTGTCTCGATTCGCCGGTTGTGCTTCACTGTGCGTCGATGGCGATCTCGACGCGCCGGTTCGCGCCGGCTCGGTCTGGCTACCGGGTGCGCCTCAACTCCACGCGTCGGTTCTGCCACGCACGCCCTTCACTGTCGTTGGGGAAGATTGGCTGCGTCTCGCCATAGCCCCGCGCGGTCATCCGACCTCCGGTGACGCCCCTCGACACGAGGTAGGCCCGCACCGCCTCGGCCCGGCGCTCCGACAGGGCCATGTTGTACTCGGTCGTGCCAATGGAACTCGTGTGACCCGCGACCTCGAAGCGCACGTTCGACCACTGCGACTCGAGGAGCGCCCGGGCCACGCGATTGAGCACCTCTTGGGACTCCGGCGTCAACGCGGACTCGTCGAACGCGAAATTGACGCCCTCGAGCACCAGCGTATCGCGCAGCACGATGACCGCTGGCGGCCTGGTCGCGAACGGCACATTCACCCGCACGGTATCCACGCGCGTGACCGCGCGGGGACACGCCGGACACGCGGCCGCCGCGGAAGGCCGCCGGCCCCCGACGAAGTAGGAGATGCCGAGCGTGATCACGGGGTTGGATACCGTGCTTCGGCTTCTGATCGTCGGGTCGTTGTCCAGATCGTAGCCCTCGAACTGCATCCGGCCCTCGAGCCGGAGCGCGAGGTTGTCGCTGAGAAAGTGGCGGATCCCCAGGCCCGCGTGCAGCCCCCAGGTCGAGTGCGTGACCCGCTCGTTTTCGCCGCTGATGCGGGTCAACCCGGTGCCGACGAGAATGAACGGGCTCGTCTTCGCGTTCAGGTTCAGCGTGTAGGTGAGCGCCGCCGTCGGCGTCAGATACGTCACGCCGGAACCCATGGCCCCCCCGCCACTCATGCTGATGCCGAGGTTCCGGGTGAAGTTGTAGCCCACGCGGGCCACGAGCGTAGGCGCAAGGCGACTCGGGCTCGCGCTGTTGGCGAACCGCTCGTCGGCCGGCCTGCTCCCCAGAAAGTCCCGGAGCGTGCCGTCCAGCAGCAAGACGCCTCCGCTCAGGCTCAACTCCCAGCTGCCCTCGCGGTGGGCCGCCGGCGGCTGCTGGGCCATTGCCAGCGCCGGGAGGAACGCTGCCAGCGTCCACGCCCACTTCAAAGGTCGGTTACGCATTGTGGTTCTCCCCAATCTCTGAAAGTCACGGCTTCCGGCAGGTGCGGGAGCCCGCGACCGGATTGGTCTGCGGCTCCCGCGCCTGCCGACGCTTACGGCAGCGTAATGGTGTTGTTGGTACCCAGACTCACGGCACCGTTTCGCGCCAGCGCTCTCCCGAGCATCGTGGCGTTGTCATTCAGGGTGATGGTCTGGAGCGCGAGGATATTGCCCCGGAACGTCGTGCCAGTACCGAGCGTCGCGGAACTGCCGATCTGCCACCACACGTTCTGCGCCTGGGCGCCATTGATGAGCGCGATATTCGCGGTGGTACCTGTCGTGAGCGTCGAACCCATCTGGAACACGAACAGCGCGTCGGCGTCTCCCTGGCCGTCGAGCGTGACCGTTCCTGTCACCGCCAGCGATGACGCGGCGCAGTACACACCCGGCGGGAGCGTCCTTCCACCCAGATCAGCGGGGGTCACGACGGTGCCGCATGGCAGGGCGACCAGCGCATCGTACGCCGTGGTGAGATCGTCCTGCGCCGTGGCCGCGACCGCATCAGCCAGGTGCGTCGCACCGGTGATCGTGCACGGAGGAAAGCCGGTGGTGGTGCTGCCCGGGCTGACGCCCACATCGGCGTTGATGGTGCCCCCGGTGACGCAGGTCACCGTCGAGCCCGCCAGGATCCCGTAGGTCTGCGCGGTCCCCAGTGTTGGACCGAGCGGCGGTGTGGTGGTCACGGTCGCAGTGGCGAAGCCTGACACGCCGCCACTCGTGGCGCGGATGGTATTGACGAACGTCCCGGGCGTCATGCCCGCGGTGAACAGGCCCGTGCTGCTGTTGATGGTTCCGCCGCCCGCCACCACGGACCACGTCGGCGCCGGCGAGATCGGAACGGCAGCGCCGGTCGCGTCCTCGCCCGCGGCATTGAATTGGATGGTGGCACCGATGACGGCACCCCCGGGGTTGGGTGTGACGGAGATGGCCACCAATTCACCCGGGGCGGTCACGGTCACAGTCGCGAAGCCCGAAATGCCGCCACTCGTTGCCCGGACCGTGTTCTCGAACGTCCCGGTCACCGTGCCCGCGGTGAACAATCCCGTGCTTCCGTCAATGGCTCCGCCGTCCGCCACCACGGACCACGTCGGCGTTATTGAGACAAGATCGCCATCGGCGTCCCTGCCCGTGGCAACGAACGGTTGAATTGCGCTGATGGCCAGGGCTTGTGGGTTGGGTGTGACGGTGATCGTCGCCAAGGCACTTGGCGAGGTCGGGTCGTTGTGCTCGCACGCCAGGGCAAGCAGTGCCGCGAGGGGGATGACGACAAAGCCTCGTGCCGCACGTCGGCTGGAGCTTGACATTCGTTGTTCCTCCTTGGGTCTATCGCGTCCGACGGAGGCGCGCTCCGGCATCCCGGTGGATGCGGGAGTCTCCTCGTGATTCGTGCTTACCAGGGTGAGCTGGTTACTACGACATCGGCCGCCGAGCGGGCCCGGCGGCCGGTGATCGCTGTTCGCTTCGCTTCACTTCTCGGCGCTCTCTACGGTATCAGGTTACGCGTCATCGCCGACCGTGGGTATCGGTCGAAAGGGTGAAGATGGACGTACTGCCGACGAGGTACGGCCCCCGGGCGCTCAGGTCTTCATGATCTTCTTTCCCACCTTGCGCTTCTTGATGGGACCACGCCCGCCGGGTGCCTTCGCCGCACGCTTCTTGGCGGCGGTCATCCTGCCGCCTCTGCTCGTCTTTGCCATGCGGAATCTCCTTCCTTCGTAGTGTTCGGGTCGCTCCAGCCGCACGTCCGCACGCCCGTGGCTCCCGCAGGGGCCTTGGCTCGACAGCCGGATCCGTCACGCATCCCCTTCCCAGTCGTCGGGAGAGAGTGGCTGCGTCTTGCTTCAGCCCTGCGTGGCCATCCGAGTGCTGCCCCGCGGTGACTGACTCAGGGCAGGAGCCCCCAAGCCCACCTCGCCAACGATCCACGCGGACAGCGCCCGCAGGAGGTCGAGCTGTGCGGCACTCCATGAACGAGGCTTCCTGTCCATGACGGACAGGGTGCCCACCGCACGGCCATCCTGGGCGACGAGCGGCATCCCCACATAGGCCGTCACCGTCCCGTCACGCACGGCCGGGTTCCGCGCTGCCACCGGGTCCCTCCGCCCGTCCGACACCACCAGGGGGCGGCGGGACGCGACCACCTGTTTCATGAACGGCCAGGAAACGAGCAGCGCGGCCGGCGCGGACAGGCCGCAGCTGCTCGTTACCAGACGATGGTCCGCGCCCACCAGCGATGCGCACACGACGGGGACGTCGAGGACGCGACCGGCCAGCTGCGTGAGGCGGTCCAGGGCCACTGAATGCGCGGGGTCCGCAACCGAACGTGCCACTACACGACCTTGCGGCCCTGCAGCAGGCGAATCACGACCACGATCACCGCGATGACCAGCAGAATGTGAATGAGTCCACCCATGGTGTACGAGGTAGCGAAACCAAGTGCCCACAGGATGAGCAGAATCAACACGATGGTCCACAACATCTGTCCTCCTCGTCGTACTTCGTTTGGCTGCGGCCGACTATCTGATCGCCTCGGTGTAGGCCCGCGCCCGCGCCGAGTCCGCGGCGATGTCGTACATCAGGGCGTCGAGCCCGTCACGGGTGAGCTCATGCGCCGCGAGAATCGAGTCCGCCCCGGTGGGATGTGCCCGGATGGCCTGCGCCACCGCCACCGCGCGGTCCACGGGCGTCATGGCGGAGGCCCCGGTTGATCTTCCGTCCGAGCGACCGCAGGCGGCTGCCAGGACCAGGGCCGTGCCGAGGGCCAGCCGCCCAAGGGGCGCGTTCACGGCCTGACACCTTTGGGCCGGATGGTGTCCCGCCGCTGCGACGGACTGCCCTCCTCGAGCCCGACGCCGCGGGCCCGGTGCTCGGCCGGGTTCGCCTCCGCCAACGCGCGGCCCCGTTGCCCCGCGCCGAGCTGCAAGTACACGAAGGTGCCGAAGGCCTCGCCGACCACCATGGCCGCTTCGTCGGCGGACAGGCCGCGCCGCCGGAGCCCGTCGAGCAGCTCGCGCACCATCGCGTCGGGGACGCCGGCTTGCCGGGCTTCCGTCACCAGCGCCGGGAGCTGGAGCGCCCGGAGTGTCGCGGGGATGGAGTCGCCCAGCTGCGCGAGGGGCAGCGCGAGGAGCGCGGCGAAGGCCAGCAGTCGCGGCATGGTGTTACTTCCTCACCTGACCGACACGTTCAACCGCTGCCGCAGGGTCAGGATCAGGTGCGACCCCGCCGGCAGGACGATGTCGTGGTCCTTCATGATGTCGGAGACGACGGCCCCGGCCACGCCGCCGGCCACGCCGCCGATGACGGTCCCCGTCGCGTTGCCGCCGACGATCCGGCCCAGGACCGCCCCGGCCACGGCACCCACGCCGACGCGAGCGGCGTCGATGGCTTCGATGCCCCGCCCCTC
>DAINBS010000241.1:0-5369 GCA_036732805.1 Gemmatimonadales bacterium
GACGGCGGCGGCGCCTGGCGCGCCCTGATGGGCGAGCGGCTGCTCAGCGTGCGCGGGTCGGTCTCGAGACTCAACCAGACCCGGCAGTTCGGCGACAACGTGGAGCGCACCGCGCGCGACACGTGGTTTGGCGAGGGCTCACTCTCCGGGACACATGGCGCGCAGACCTGGGTGGTGGGCGCGGCGATCTCGCAGGACCACCTGGAGCACCGGGAACTGCCGGACTTCTCGTATCGCTTCACCGCTCCCGGCGTGTTCATCCAGGACGATGTGGTGCTGGGCGACCGGGCGACCGTGGCGGCTGGCATGCGTGTGGATGCGCACTCCGAATACGGCGCGCTGATCAGCCCGCGCGTGTCCCTTCTGGCGCGCCCGGCCAGCCGATGGACGATGCGCGTGTCGGCCGGGGGAGGGGCATATGCGCCGACGCCGTTCACCGAGGAGACGGACGAAACGGGCCTGGCCCGCCTGGAACCGTTGGGGGACCTCGACGCGGAGCGGGCCGTGTCCGGGTCCGCCGACGTGTCGTGGGCAGCCGGCGCCTTCGAGGTGACCGCCACGCTCTTCGGGTCGCGGGTGTTCAGCCCGGTGCAGCTCATCGATGTCTCGGACACGCGCGTGGCGCTCAGGAACGCCGAGGGATCGGCCGACACGTGGGGCACGGAGCTGCTGGCCCGTTATCGACGCGGCCCGTGGATGGCGATGGCCACCCACGCCTTCACGTCGGCGCGTGAGGACGACCCGGACACGGGCGAGCGGCGTCGCGTGCCGCTGACGCCGGATCACGTGGCGTCGTTCAACCTGATGTGGGAAGACGATGACGTAGGTCGCGCCGGGTTCGAGACCTATTTCATCGGCCGGCAGCCGCTGGAGGACAATCCCTACCGCGCCAGTGGCAAGGCCTACGTGCTGTTCGGGTTCCTCGTCGAGCGCGCGATCGGGCCGCTTCGCGCGTTCCTCAACCTGGAGAACGTGGGCAACGTCCGGCAGACGCGGACCGATCCGCTGGTGCGTCCCGCGCGCCTGCCGGACGGTCGCTGGACCGTGGACGCCTGGGCGCCGCTCGACGGGTTCGTGGTGAACGGCGGCGTGCGACTCCGATTCCCCGTGCGCTGAGTCTGATGACGCGGATGGGGAATCCGCAGAGGCCGCAGATTACGCAGATGCTCAGGGAGTGCGAGAGTCGGGCATTCTGAGGCCATGGCTCGATGCCGGCGCGGGCTGAGCCCGCAGGAGTGGCGATCGGGCCGGCGGCAAGGCGCCGGTGCCAGCGCCCCGCCGGTCGCCACGACCGTGACCCACTCCACTCTCCGCCGGGATGAGCTGCCCCCAGTTCCGTGTCGTCTGCGTAATCTGCGGCTCCCCGGACACGGTGCCAGCGCGACTGAATCGTTTACATCCCCGTGCGTCTTCGTTATGGTTAGCGCCGTCGCTCTTTCCGTTCATCCGTCTCCGGAGGCATTGATGCAGGTCATACCGGTCACGGCTGTCCACCGTGGGTTCGGCACCACGACTCGTCGTGATGCCTGGTGGGCGGCGCCTCTTGCGGTGTTCGTCGGCTTGTCGGCGTTCGTCGGGTATGCGACCTGGGCGGCGTTCCAGGGCGAGCACTACACGTACGGCCCGTATCTCTCGCCGTTCTACTCGCCCGAGATCTTCGGCGACTCGCCGCACGCGTGGTTCGGCCCCAAGCCGGCCGCGTGGCCCGGGTGGTTGCCGTTCTCGCCGGCGCTCCTCATCCTGCCCTTTCCCGGACTGTTCCGCTTCACCTGCTACTACTACCGCGGCGCCTACTACAAGGCGTTCTGGGCCGACCCTCCGTCGTGCGCGGTGGGCGAGCCCCGCAAGAGCTACTGGGGCGAGCACTCGTTCCCCCTCATCCTCCAGAACGTCCACCGCTTTTTCATGTGGGTGGCCATCGTCTTCATCGCGTTCCTGAGTTACGACGTCTGGCTGGCGCTGTGGTTCACCAATCCCAGTACCGGGATTCGCGAGTTCGGCATTGGCCTCGGGACGCTCGTGCTCGCGCTCAACGTCGTGCTGCTGGCCAGTTACACCTGGGGATGTCACGTGCTGCGCCACGTGGTGGGCGGCCGCAAGGACGAGGTGTCGAAGTCGCCGGTGTGCGACATGGCGTACGCGTGCGTGTCGGGGCTGAACGGCCGGCACCAGCTGTTTGCGTGGCTCAGCCTGTTCAGCGTCATGTCGTCCGACCTCTACGTCCGCCTCTGCTCCATGGGGGTCCTGACCGATGTGAGGATCCTGTAGATGCCCGCCCCGCACTCGTACGCCTATGACGTGCTCATCGTCGGAGCCGGCGGCGCCGGTTTGCGTGCCGCCATCGAAGCCGCGAAGGGTGGCGTCTCGGTCGGCCTCATCTGCAAGTCGCTGCTGGGCAAGGCGCACACGGTGATGGCCGAAGGGGGCATGGCCGCGGCGCTGGCCAACGTGGACGACCGCGACAGCTGGAAGGTGCACTTCGCCGACACCATGCGCGGCGGCCAGTACGTGAACAACTGGCGCATGGCCGAGATCCACGCGAAGGAAGCGCCCGACCGCGTGCGCGAGCTGGAGGCCTACGGTGCGGTGTTCGACCGCACGGCCGACGGCCGCATCCTGCAGCGGAACTTCGGCGGGCATCGCTACCCGCGGCTGGCGCACGTGGGCGACCGCACGGGCCTCGAGCTCATCCGCACGCTGCAGGACCATACCATCCACCAGGGCGTCACCGTCCATATGGAGCACACCGTCATCGAGCTCCTCCTGGACGACGGGCGCGCGGCGGGGGTACTGGCGTATGACCGTGAGCGCGGGCGGTTTCATGCGTTCGCGGCGAAGGCTGTGGTGCTGGCCACGGGCGGCATCGGCCGGGCGTTCAAGATCACCAGCAACTCGTGGGAGGGCACCGGCGACGGCCATGCGCTTGCGTATCGGGCGGGGGCCGAACTCATCGACATGGAGTTCGTGCAGTTCCACCCGACGGGCATGGTGTGGCCGCCGAGCGTGCGCGGCATCCTGGTCACCGAGGGCGTGCGCGGGGAGGGCGGTGTGCTGCGCAACAGCGAAGGCCGCCGGTTCATGTTCGACGACATCCCCGACAACTACAAGCCGCAGACCGCATCCGATCCGGAGGAAGGGTGGCGCTACACGCAGGGCGACAAGAACGCGCGGCGCCCACCCGAACTGCTGACGCGCGACCACGTGGCGCGCTGCATCAACCGCGAGGTGAAGGCCGGCCGCGGCAGCCCGCACGGCGGCGTGTTCCTGGACATCGCCTGGATCAAGGAGAAGCTTCCCGGCGCCGAGGCGCACATCAAGCGGAAGCTCCCGAGCATGTACCACCAGTTCAAGGAGCTGGCGGACCTCGACATCACGAAGCAGCCGATGGAGGTGGGCCCGACCACGCACTACATCATGGGCGGCATCCGCGTGGACGCCGACTCGCAGGAGTCGTCCATCCCCGGGTTGTTTGCGGCGGGGGAGTGCGCCGCGGGTATCAACGGCGCGAACCGGCTGGGCGGCAACTCGCTGTCCGACCTCATCGTCTTCGGCCAGCGCGCGGGCGAGTATGCCGCGGCCAGCGCCCGCACGCGCGGGGCCGTGCGGCTGGACGAGGGCGCGGTGGAGCGCGCGATGAAGGCATCGCTCGAGCCGTTCGAGCGCGGCAGCGCGGGCGAGAACCCCTACAAGGTGCAGCAGGACCTGCAGGAAGCCATGCAGGCCCTGGTGGGCATCGTCCGGACGGAAAGCGAGATGCAAGAGGCCGTGGCGACGCTGGCGGCGTTCCGCGAACGCGCGTCGCGCGCGGGGGTGGATGGGCACCGTGAGTACAACGCGGGCTGGCACACGTGTCTGGACCTCCGGAACCTGCTCGACGTGTCCGAGGCCATCACGCGCTCGGCCATCGAGCGGAAGGAGAGCCGCGGCGGCCACTTCCGCGAGGACTTTCCCGACAAGGCGGCCGAGTTCGGCACGGTCAACATCGCCACCCGCCGCGCCGCGGACGGGACGATGCAGGTGGCGAGGGTGCCGATCCCGGAAATGCCCGCGGAGCTGAAGCAGGTGATCGAGGAGCAGAAGCAGTGAGTAGAGAAACCACGAAGACACGAAGAGAATCACGAAGGTCACGAAGGACTCACGGCGTTCTCGGGTTCTGCGGTTCTGGGGTTCGTCCCCGGAATGTTCCGTCCTTCGTGTGCCCTCGTTTGTGTCCTTCGTGTTCCTTCGTGCCTTCGTGGTTTCTTTTCGCCAGGTGAGGGATCGAATGGCGCAGGCGACGTTTCGAATCTGGCGCAGCAACCCCGGCGAGGCCGGCGGGTTCGCCGACTATCGCACCGAGGTCTCGGAGGGGATGGTGGTGCTCGATGCCGTGCACCAGATCCAGGCCGACCAGGCGCCGGACCTGGCCTGCCGGTGGAACTGCAAGGCGGGCAAGTGCGGGTCGTGCTCGGCCGAGATCAACGGCCGCCCGCGCCTCATGTGCATGAGCCGCCTGAACACGCTCGACCTGACCCAGCCGGTGACGGTGGAGCCGATGCGCACGTTCCCGCTCATCAAGGACCTGGTGACCGACGTCTCGTGGAACTTCACGGTCAAGAAGGGCATCCAGCGCTTCCAGCCCCGCACGCCCGACGCGCCGGACGGCACGTGGCGGATGGCGCAGCGCGATGCCGACCGCGTGCAGGAGTTCCGCAAGTGCATCGAGTGCTTCCTGTGCCAGGACGTCTGTCACGTGCTGCGCGATCACGACAAGCACGACGAGTTCATCGGCCCGCGCTTCTTCACCTATTCGGCCGCGCTCGAGATGCACCCGCTCGACTCCGCCGAGCGGCTGGGCGACCTGAACGACGCCCACGGCATCGGTTACTGCAACATCACCAAGTGCTGCACGAAGGTGTGCCCCGAGCACATCCACATCACCGACAACGCGATCATCCCGCTCAAGGAGCGCGTGGTGGATCGGTTCTACGACCCGGTGACGCGCCTGCTGCGCATGTTCAGGTAGGAGGGCGACGATGTATCCGCTGAAGCCGCTGTCGAAGGAAGCCATTCCCGCCGCGCTCGCCAAGGCGGAGCGCTACCGCCTGCTGAACGAGCCGGAGCAGGCCGAGAGCATCTGCGAGGACATCCTGGCCGCCGACCCCGCCAACCGCGAGGCCGTGGTCATCCTCCTGCTCGCGCTCACCGACCGGTTCCCGAAGAGCGACGGCCACCTGGTGTCGCGGGCGCAGGAGCTGGCCGCGCACCTGCTGACGCCCTACGAGCGCGCCTACTTCGGCGGGCTGGTGGCCGAACGGCGAGGCCGGGCGCTGCTCGACCGCGGGGGGCCGGGCCGGGCGTTCTCGGCCGGGGACTGGCTGCGGGAGGCC
>DAINBS010000242.1:0-5346 GCA_036732805.1 Gemmatimonadales bacterium
CTGCGGATCGCCTCCGAGGTGCTGGGGGCGCTCGAGTACGCGCACCGCCAGGGCGTGATCCACCGCGACATCAAGCCCGCCAACATCCTGCTCTCGGCCGCGACGGGGCACGCGCTCGTGGCGGACTTCGGGATCGCCCGCGCCATCAGCGCCGCCGGCGCCGACAACCTGACGCGCGACGGCGTGGTGGGGACCCCGGTGTACATGGCGCCCGAGCAGGCCACCGGCGACCGCGTGAGCCCGGCCACGGACCTCTACGCCGTGGGGCTCGTGCTGTACGAGTGCGTGACCGGCGGCCGCCTGCCGCCGGCGGTGTTCCAGAGCCGGGCCGACTGGGCGCCGGTGCCCTCGCGGTTCCGCGGCGCGCTGGAGCGGGCGCTCCGCCCCCGGCCCGAGGACCGGTGGCCCGACGCCGGCGCCATGCGCGCGGCCCTGGAGTCGGGCTGGAGCGTGCGGCGCGGCCGCTGGCTCGGGCTCGCGGCCGCCGGCGCGGTCGTGGCGCTCGCCGTGGCGCTCTTCTCGCTCGGTCGCGTGGGTGCGCCGTCGCCCGCCACCGACGAGGCGCGGCTCGTGGTGCTCCCGTTCACCGCGCGCGGCGCGGGCGACCTCGAGTACCTGGGCGAGGGCATGGTGGATCTGCTGAGCGCCAAGCTGGACGGCACCGGGACCTGGCGCACGGTGGACCCCCGGGCGGTGCTGAGCCTCGTCGCCCGGGAGGCGGACGCCGGATCCCTCGATCCCGACGAGGGCCGCCGCATTGCGCGGCGCCTCGACGCCAGCTTCTTCGTGCTCGGCAGCCTGATCGGCGTGGGCGGGCAGGTGCGCCTCGACGCGTCGCTCTACGGCGACGACGCGGGACGCGGCGTCCTGGCGCAGGCGTCGGTGGAGGGCGGGCGCGACGACGTGCTGGCCCTGCTCGACTCGATGGCGGTGAGCCTGCTGAGCCGCTACGGCGGCGCGGAGGACGCGCGGCTCACGCAGATCGCGGCGCTGACCACCCAGTCGCTCCCCGCGCTCAAGGCGTACCTGCGCGGTGTGCGGGCGCTGCGCGCGGGCGAGTTCCCGGTGGCCGCGGCGGATTTCCAGGAAGCGGTGGGGCTCGACTCGGCGTTCGCGCTGGCGTGGTACCAGCTGAGCATCACGGCGGACTGGCTGCTGCGGTCCGACCTGGCCCGCGCCGCGGCCGACCAGGCGGTGCGCCACGCCGACCGCCTGCCGGAGCGCGACCGCCAACTGCTGGAGGCACTCCAGGCCGCCCGCCGGGGCGACCTCGACGAAACGGAGCGGCGCCTGCGCGCCATCCTGGGCACCCACCCCGACGACGTCGAGGCGTGGTCGCAGCTGGGCGAGGCGCTGTTCCACTTTGGCCCCGCCCGGGGCCGCCCGCTGGGCGCATCCGCGGACGCCTGGCGCCGGCTGATCGAGCTGGAGCCCGACCGGGCCACCGGCTACATCCATCTGGCCCGGCTGGCGGCCAGCTCGCGGGACCTCGCGGGGCCCGACTCGCTGTCGCGGCGGGCGCTCGACCTGGCCCCGCGGGGCGACCGCGGGCTCGAGATCCGGCTGCTGCGCCTCATGCTGCGCGACAGCCCCCGCGAGCGGGCGCAGGTGTTCGCCGAGCTGCGCGACGCCCCCGACGACGTGCTGGGCGAGGTGCTGTGGGCCGTGGGCACGTTCGCCCGGGACACCACCATCATGAGACCGCTGATCGCGGCGCTCGCCACCCCCGCCCGCTCACCCGAGATGCGGGCGTCCGTGTTCGCCAACCTGGCGGCGCTGGAGGCGGCGGAGGGACACGCGGAGGCGTCCCGGATGGCGCTCGACAGCCTCACGGCGCTCGATCCGGTCCAGGGCCTGGCCCACGAGGTGTACCTGGCCCTGCTCCCCACCCTGGAAGGGGACCCGACGCGCCTCGCCGGGTATGCGGAGCGGCTGGCGGCGGCCGACTGGCGGAGCGTGCCGCCCAGCGTGAGCCGCAGCACCTGGTTTTCCGCCAACGACGGGCTGTACGAGTACTACCGCCGGTACCTCCTGGGCCTGACATACGCGCTGTCGGGCCGCGATTCCGCCGCCCGGGCCGAGGCCCAGGCGCTCGAGCGCGACACCGCACCGCCGGGCAGCGGATCCCTGCTCACGGATTTCGCGGCGACCATCCGCGCCACGGTGGCCTGGCAGGCCGGGCGGATCGACGAGGGCCTGAGCGCGATCGGCCAGGTCCGCCTGCACCTGTGGTACCAGCTGGCCAGCCCGTCGCCCTTCCTCAGTCAGGCATACGGGCGCTACCTCCGCGCCCTCCTGCTGGAACGGGCCGGACGCCTGGACGAGGCGCGGCGGTGGTACGGGTCGTTCCAGGACACGAGCCCGCAGGACCTGCCCTACCTGATGAATGTCCAATGTCGGATGTCCAGTGACCAATGTCCAATGACCAAGGGGATGAATGGCCAATGACCAATGACCAATAACCAATGTCAAAGGGGAGGTCGGGGTTACTGAGGATGGTCACTTCGTCATTGGCAGTTGGACATTGGAAATTGGGCATTCCGCCCCCCCCACGAAACCCTTTTGAGGGTTCGCGCGTCCAATTCAACAAGCCCGGCTGGTGCTCCCAGCCCCCTCCGGGCCCGGTGTTCCGGGAGAAACACTGAGCCTTGGAGCGGCAATGCGCGCCCAATTGAGCCTCGCGTATCTACTGACCCTGGCCGCGTTTCCGGCGGACGGGATAGCGCAGCAGCTCAGCACCGATGTCCGGCCCAATCTGACGTCCCGACTGGCCACCGCGGTCCGCACCGACCCGGCCCCGGCCCTGGACGGCCGGCTCGACGACGCGGTGTGGCGGACCGCGACCGCCCTCACCGGGTTCGTGCAGCGGGACCCCAACGAAGGGGAACCGGGCACCGAACGCACCGAGGCGTGGGTGGCGTACACGCCCCACGCGCTGTACGTGGCGGTCCGCGCGTATGACTCGGATCCGTCGGGCATCACCGCCCAGCTCACGCGCCGGGACGAACACTCGCCGTCGGACTGGGTGGCCGTCGCGGTCGATTCCTATAACGACCGGCGGACGGCGTTCGTGTTCTGGGTGAACCCCGTGGGGGTGAAGCGCGACGCTTACCTGTTCAACGACGTCGAGGAAGACGAGTCGTGGGACGCGGTGTGGGACGTGGCGGTGCGCCGCGACGAGCAGGGCTGGGTGGCGGAGTTCGAGATCCCGTTCAGCCAGCTGCGGTTTCCCAACGCCGAGGAGCACCGCTTTGGCTTCCAGGTGGTCCGCACGATCAGCCGGAAGAACGAGGAACAGCACTGGCGCCTCATGCCCAAGAACGAGCCGGGCCTGGTGTCCCGCTTCGGGGAGCTGTCCGGCCTCCAGGGCATCAAGCCCCCGCGCCGGATCGAGGTTCTGCCGTACGTGGTGGCCCGGCAGGACTGGAGCGCCGAGCAGGAAGGCAACCCGTTCGCCACCGGCCGTGACCGTAACGCCCGGTTCGGTGGCGACCTCAACGTGGGCATCACGTCGAACCTGACCCTCAACGCCACGATCAACCCCGACTTCGGGCAGGTCGAGGCCGACCCCGCCGTCGTGAACCTCTCGGCGTTCGAGACGTTCTTCTCGGAGCGGCGGCCGTTCTTCAGCGAGGGGCTGGACGCGTTCCGCTTCAACCTGGGCGTGGGCGACGGCGACAACTCGATGAACACGCTGTTCTATACCCGGCGCATCGGGCGGAGCCCGCAGGGCAGCGCCGACGCGCGCGGCGGCTACGCCGAATCCATCACGAACACCACGATCCTGGGCGCCGCCAAGCTGTCGGGCAAGACGCCGTCGGGCTGGACCATTGGCCTGCTGGGCGCCGCCACGGCCGAGGAAACGGCGGACGTGCTGGACTCGACCGGCGCCACGTTCGCCGACGTGGTGGAGCCGCAGTCCAACTACTTCGTGGGCCGGCTGGCCCGCGACTTCCGGGGCGGCCTTTCCCAGGCCGGCTTCTTCGGCACCGCGGTGCAGCGCAACCTGCCCGACGAGGGCAACCTGGACTTCCTGCACGACGAGGCCTACACCGGCGGGCTCAACTGGCGTCACCGGTTCGGCAACGACGGCTACAGCCTGAGCGGCTGGATCGCGGGCAGCCACGTCGCGGGCTCGCCCGAGGCCATCGACCGGACGCAGCGGTCGTCGGCGCGGTACTTCCAGCGCCCCGACAACGACTATGTCACGTACGATCCCACCCGCACGAGCCTCACGGGCGTGGGGGCGCTGATCGGGCTCGAGAAGACCTCCGGCAACTGGCGGTTCATGGTGGGCGGCGACACCAAGTCGCCCGGGCTCGAGGTGAACGACCTCGGGTTCCAGGCGCAGGTGGACGAGACGAGCCAGTGGCTCTGGGTCCAGCGGCGGTGGGTGGAGCCGGGCAAGATCTTCCGGCGCGTGCACATCAACCTGAACGAGTGGGCCGGCTGGAACTACGGCTGGGACCGCACGTACACCGGCGGCAACGTGAACATGCACTTCACGCTGCTCAACTACTGGGGCTGGTCGTTCGGCTTCAATCGCAACATCGGCGGGCTCGGCACCCGCGCCCTGCGCGGCGGGCCGGCCATGCAGCAGCCCGGCAACTGGAACGGCTGGTTCAACGCCTTCACCGACAGCCGCAAGGCGCTGCGGTTCGACATGGGCGGATTCTGGTTCACCCAGCCCGAGGCCGAGGACACGCGCGGGTGGGGCATCTGGGGCACGGTGGCGTTCCGTCCCGCGGGGAACGTGGACCTCTCGTTCTCGCCCGAGTGGAACGTCAACAACGACGACTGGCAGTACCTGGACGCTCCCGTGGCGCTCGACGAGACGCAGTACCTGTTCGGCGAGCTGGAGCAGCGGACGGCCCTGGCGAGCCTCCGGGCCAACGTGACGCTCACGCCGCGGCTCTCGGTGCAGCTGTGGGGCCAGCCGTTCGTCTCGACGGGCCGGTACGTGGAGTACATGCGCGTCACCGACCCCCGGGCCGAGCGGTATCAGGACCGGTGGGACGTGTTCGGCGCCGACCGGGCGCAGACCAGCACCGAGGGCGAGGTCCTCATCGACCTGGACGCCGACGGCACCACGGACGTGAACCTGGGCAACCCGGACTTCCGGTTCCTGTCGTTCCGGTCGAACGCGGTGCTGCGGTGGGAGTTCCGTCCGGGCTCGTCGCTGTTCGTGGTGTGGCAGCATGGCCGGAGCGACTTCGGCACGAACGGCCAATTCGAGCTGGGGAGCGGGATCAAGGAGCTGTTCCGCAGCCCGGCGAATAACACGTTCCTCGTCAAGGCGAGTTACTGGTTCAGCCTGTGAGCGTTGGCCGTTAGCCGTTAGCCGTT
>DAINBS010000243.1:0-5338 GCA_036732805.1 Gemmatimonadales bacterium
ATCGGCGACCGGCCGGAGGAGTGGCACCGGCGGATGCACCCGGAGGACGGCCCGCGCGTCCAGGCTGAACTGCAGGAGCACCTGCGCAGCCCGTCACCCCACTTCGAGAGCGAGCACCGGGTCCTCCACAAGGACGGCACGTACCGATGGGTGGTGGCGCGCGGCGTCGCGGTCCGCAACCCGGCCGGTCGCGCGATCCGCATGGCGGGCTCGCTCACCGACATCACGGGCCGCAAGGTCGCCGAGGAGCAGCTCGTGCATGACGCGGTGCACGACGTGCTCACCGGCCTGCCGAACCGCGCGCTGTTCGCGTCGCTGCTGGAGCGGTCGATCGCGCGGCTCCGCCGGCGCCCGGATCAGCGCTTTGCCGTGCTGTTCCTCGATCTCGACCGGTTCAAGGTCATCAACGACAGCCTCGGCCACATGGTCGGTGACGAGTTCCTGGTGGAGGTGTCCCGGAGGCTGGTGCGCTGCATCCGACCCGAGGACACGGTCGCGCGCCTCGGCGGCGACGAGTTCACGATCCTGCTCGAGGAGGTCGAGGAACCGGGGGACGCCGTACGCGTGGCGGAACGGATCCAGGCCGAGCTGACGACGCCGCTCGAGATCGGCGGGCACGAGACCTTCACCAGCGCCAGCATCGGGATCGCGTTCGGCGACCAGCGCTACCTGGGCCCGGAGGAGATCCTGCGGGACGCGGACATCGCGATGTATCGCGCCAAGTCGGCCGGCCGGGCGCGGCACGAGGTGTTCGACGTCGACATGCACCGGGAGGTGGTGAGTCAGCACCGCCTGGAGACCGATCTGCGCCACGCGCTCGAGCGCAACGAGTTCCGGCTCGCGTTCCAGCCGCTCGTGGACTCCGCGACGGGCGCGCTGGCGGGTCTCGAGGCGCTGCTGCGCTGGCATCATCCCGAACGCGGTGTCGTGCCGCCCGGCGCGTTCATCCACCTGGCCGAGGAGACGGGCCTCATCGGACCGATTGGCGAGTGGGTGCTGTGGGAGGCGTGCCGCCAGGTGCAGGGATGGCAGGGGCTCCTGCCGGCCGGGTCGCCCCCGCTCCCCGTGAGCGTCAACCTCTCGGCCAGGCAGTTCGCTGACCCGCGCCTGCTGGACATGGTGGCAACGGCGCTCGCGGTGACCGGTCTCCCGGCGCAGGCCCTGCGGCTCGAGATCACCGAGAGCGTGCTGATGGACCACGCGGAAACGTCCGTGCGGCTGCTGGACCGGCTCAAGGCCCTCGGCGTGCGGATCCAGGTGGACGACTTCGGGACCGGCTACTCGTCCTTGGGTTACCTGCACCGTTTCCCGCTCGACGGGCTCAAGGTGGATGCGTCGTTCGTGAGCCGGCTCGAGATCGACCCGGAGAACCGCGAGATCGTCAAGACGATCGTGGCGCTCGCCAAGAACCTGCGCATGGCCGTCGTGGCCGAAGGGGTGGAGAGCCGAGGTCAGCAGGACTTCCTGCTGCGCCTGGGGTGCGAGACGATGCAGGGGTTCCTCTTTGCCGGCCCGCTCGATCCGCCGCAGGTGGAAGCGCTGATTCTGCACGGTGAAGCATGGTGCGGCGCCCGGGTTGCGCCCTCCTGAGGCCGCGGCGATATTCCGCCCCGCGCGGCGGTATCGTCTAGGGGACTAGGACGCGGCCCTCTCAAGGCCGAAACACGGGTTCGAATCCCGTTACCGCTATTCCCCCGCCGCCGCCCCCATCGTCTAACGGCCAGGACACCACTCTTTCAAGGTGGGAACAGGGGTTCGATTCCCCTTGGGGGCACTCTCTCCCCGCTCCCCGAACCCCACCGCCCCCCCAACGTTAGGACGGTAGCACGGGAGAACGTGAGCCTTGCTGTCCTCACGTTCTCACGTCCTCACGTTCTCCCGTATGTCAGGGCACCCCAAACACCGACATCCCCACCCACACGTGCCGGCCGGGCGCGTCCACGCCGCTGGCGTGTGAGCGGTAGAGTTCGTCGGTCACGTTCTCGAAGCCCGCGCTCACCGTGAGCGGTTCGGCAATCGCCACGCTCGCCATGAGCGAATGGACCGTGTACCCGGGCGTACCACCCGGCGGGATGCGGGTGTCCTCGAGGTCGCGGGTGGCGAGGCGGTCCTGGAGGGTCGCCCAGCCCAGGCGGTAGGCCACCCACCAGCGGCGGTCCGCGCCCCACCAGCGGACCTCGGCGGTGCCGCTGAGCGGCGGAATCTTGGCCATCGGTTCGACCGCGCCGTTGGCGGGCGCCTGTTCGCCATACGTGTAGAGCAGCGTGCCGCGCACCTCGAGCGCCGCGATGCGCTGGATGGCCTCGGCCTCGATGCCCCACAGCCTCGCCTCGCCGATGTTCGTGCCCTGGAACACCCGCTCGCCGTCGAGCAGCGTGTCGTCATTGAACGTCGCCGGCACGCGGTCGATGAACCCGTCGATGATCGTGCGATAGACGACCAGCTCGCCGCCGGTCCGCGGCCCGTGCAGCCGGAGGCCCGCTTCGTAGGTGAGCGACTTCTCCGGATCGAGCGCGGGGTTCGGAACCACAATGCCGCCCGGCACCACACCGACGTTCGTGAGGTCGTACAGATTCGGCGCCCGGAATCCCTGGGCGATCCGGAGCGCGAGGTCGAGCGGGCTGGCGAGCCGCGCAACCGCGCCGGCCTGCGCCGTGACGGCCGACGAGGTGTTGGTGACGCGGCCGCCGAGATCGGTGCCGACTTCGGCGACGGCGCGCGATCCGCTCCAGCGCGATCCCGCCGACAGGCGCAGCCACCGCACGACCGGCACGTCGGCCTCGACGAACACGCCGGCGCGGCCCATCGTGGCGCCGTCCGGATAGCGCCCGGCGGGGATCGGTCCGGTCGCGGTTTCGCGCTCGACGGGTGTCACGGTATTGGCCGCCAGATCCCGCCGTTCGCCGCGGCTGTTCAGCGCATCGCGGTAGCCCTCGGCACCCCACGTGAGCGTGAGCGACCGGCCGCCGACAGGGATCTGCGACTCGCCTTCGATGCTGAGGCCGGGGGTGTACACGTCATCGCGCGTGTAGTCGACCCGGGACGACGGGGTGGTGTCGGTGGCCCACCGCTGGCGACGCATTCCCTCGCGCTGCACGGAGAGGCTCGCGGTGGCCGAGAGACGGCGGAGCGCCGCCGCGTCGCTGTAGCGGGTGTACCGGGCGTAGCCCAGCTGACGGGTCTGCGGGTCGAAGCGATACTCGTAGTCGGGGCCGAGCGCGGGCGCCCGGAAGTCCCAGTAGCGGTCATAGCGGGGGACATCGCGCATGCGCCAGTGCTGCAGGCCGAACGTGAGGCGGTGCGGGGCCGCAGGCACCACGTCCACGCGGGCGTCCACGCCCAGCGCGCCGAATCCCGTGGGTACCTGCGCGCCCACGGGCCCGGCGGCCCGCAGGTCGCCCGCCTCCTGCATGGTGACGCCCATGCGGGCCTGCCATATCGAGGCCCCGTAGCCCGCGGAGAGGCGCACGCGTCCGCCGAGGTTCGCGGTGGAGCCCTGGACCGACGCCCCGAGCCCGAGCCCCAGCACCGGCGGGTGCGGTCGGGTGACGACGTTCACCACGCCGCCCTGCGCGTCGGAGCCGTAGGCCACCGACGCGGGGCCGCGGACGACCTCGATGCGCTCGATCGCGTCGGGATCGATGGTGGCGAGGTACTGTCCCGGCCCGTCGCGGTAGGTCCCGTTGTTCATCGGGATCCCGTTGATCAGCAGCAGCACCTGATTGCCCACCAGCCCGCGGAGCACGATGGCGCCCTGACCGGCGGACGTCTGCTGGACGTGGACCCCCGGGGCGTTGCGCAGCAGGTCCACGCTCACGCGGCCGGCCGCGCGGTCGGCCGCGCGCACGGTGTCGGTCCTGGCGGCGGCCGGCGTTTGGAGGTCGCGGAGCAGCTCCGATCGGGTGGCCGTGACGACGATGTCGGGCATCCGGACAGCCGAATCGGGCGGGACCGAGTCTCTTCCCTGCGCGGCGAGCGCAGTTGGGAACGCGACGAGCGCCAGGATCGGCAGGCGGTGGAACGGGAGGTGAAACCGAGGATTCATGGTTCAGGCAGGTCGGGTAAAAGCGAGGGCATTGCGGGGCACGGACGCTACCCCTGTCGGGCGACGAGGGTCCGCACGGCCGGCTTCGGCGGCGCCGCCACCGTTACGTACGCTCACACGGGCCGGGACGTTGCTTGCGGCGGGCTCCTCGCCGTCGCGGCCGATGCGAGCCCGGAGGTCGCGGGTTGAGCTAGCGGGTAGTAGCGGTTACGTTGCTACGCTGCGCGCCGATAGCTCAACTGGCAGAGCAACTGACTCTTAATCAGTAGGTTCCAGGTTCGATTCCTGGTCGGCGCATGGAAGACGCGCGGCCTCCGGTGTTCGGAGGCCGCGCGTTGCATTCAGGGACTTTCCGCCGCCGGTCAGGACGGCCAGAGCCAGCCGAACGTCCCGGCGGTCACCGCCGCGTAGATCAGTCCGTCCACCACCGACTTGATCGTGGAACTCCACTTCTTGCCCCACCAGATGGAGCTCTGGGGCAGCCCAAGGCTGTAGCCCGCGAACGCCGTGACCCCCGCGAACCGGAACACGGACAGGTAGTGCGCCTCATGCCCCAGCGCTCGGCCCGCGACGTATGCCGCGAAGACGCTTACGACCAGGGAGTACACGAACCACTGCGTGAGGCTCTTCCCCATGTTGATGGGGCCGGACGGCATCACCGTCATGGAGACCACGGGCCCCTGCTTGAACCTCTCGATGAACTCGGGCGACTTCATGCCCTCCATGCTCCCGGCGTAGGGCACCATGTAGTCGCCGGGCGGGATGCTCATCGGTCCCACCGCCTTCCGGAAGTCGTCCTCGTTTGGCACCCCGGCAACGTCGCCCTTGTGCCAGTTGAGAAACATGTGGATGACGGAACTCACCACGAACACGAGGACGGCCGAGAGGATGATGGGCAGCCATAGTGCCGCAAGCGAGACCATGGAACCTCCGAAGGGTGGCTGGGGAGTGGTTGTGGAGTGCCCTAGTCTGTCACCCGCTGGCGGGTTCCGCCAGCGCCGGCGCGGGACGGGGTCAGCCGCCGGGAGTGTCGTCGGGGGTGTCGGGGTGGGCGAGGCGGGACTCGATGTCCCGGAGGCGCGTCTCCGCCTCCGGAAACCCCGTCGGCAGCACCCATCCCGGCCGAACGAGGTGATAGAGCGCCGCGGCCTTGCCGTACCGGTCCCGCGCAACAGCGGGCGCGCCCTCGGCGTCTTGGGCGAGCGCGTCGAGGTAGAGGATCTCCGCGGCGAGCCAGGTGCGCGACGGGTCAATCTCGCCGGCCGGGGCCACCAGCTGGAGGAGACTGTTCTC
>DAINBS010000244.1:0-5283 GCA_036732805.1 Gemmatimonadales bacterium
CGCGATCCCCCCGTGCAATCCGTCACGCCGGTGGCAGTGGTCGAGGATAATCGACGTCGAACGGGTGGTTCGACGCGGTAGTCGGTCCATCCCGTTGATCCCGCGGTATCTTCCCTGCATGAGTGCGCTCCGGCCGCTCGGCCTGGCCATGCTCTTCGGATGCGCCGCGGGGTCCGGCTCGGCCCCGGCGCCGGCCGCCACGGCGAATGCCGACAGCGGCGTGGCGCGTGAGGACCTGGTGTGCGAACGCCTGTCCGCCGTCCTGGTCCACGTGGACAACCAGAGCACGATGGACGTGGAGATCTCGTTCGGCTCCTATACGGCGGCCCGGGCGGCTCCGGGAATGTCGCGGACGATCTACCGCGTGCAGCGTACCTACCTTCAGAGCCGCATCGGTCTCCGAATCCTGCGTGGCGGGCTCCAGCAGGGCGCGCCACCGCTCCTCAACACCGAGCCCGTGGTGTGCAACGATGCCACCCTGATCATCGGCTCGGAGCCACGCTACAGCTTCTTCTACGGGGACCTCTACGTGGCTCCCTCGAGGGACCGGCGCGACGACCGCACCCTCTCGAACCCCTCGCGCGTTCGCAACCCAATCCGCTGACCTCCGTCCCGCTCCTGGAGCGACCGCCCATGCGTCTCGCCCTGTTCCTGGCCGTCATCGTCGTGGTCTCCGCGTGCGCCCGTGAAGAACCTGGATCCCAAGGGGCGTGCTGCACGGCGACGATTCGTGTGGTGGTGCCGGAAGGCACCGACACGGTCTACCTGGCCGGCAGCCTCCCCGAGCTGGGGCCGTGGCGCCCCGACGGGCAGGCCATGGAAGGCACGGGGCGCGAGCGCACGGTGCGGGTCAGCGCCCCGGCCGGAACGAGCTTCGAGTACAAGTTCACGCTGGGTGCGTGGGACCGCGAAGCGCTCGACACCGCCGGCGTGGCGCCGCCCAACCACCGGCTGCTGATCCACCGCGACGTCGAAGCCGAGCACGAGATCCCGGATTTCAAGGATCCGCGGCGCTACATCGCCGACTGGAAGGGCTCCGGGGTGCTCGGCCGGCTCGTCTACTGGACGGACGTCAAGTCGGCGCACCTGGGCCCCACGCGCCACGTCGAGGTCTGGCTGCCGCCGGGCTACGACGCTGCCCCCGCCACGCGGTATCCCGTGCTGTACATGAGCGACGGCCAGAACCTGTTCGACCCGCGCATCGCGAACACCGGCATCGACTGGGGCGTGGACGAGGCGGTGACGCGCCTCGTCGAGCGGGGCGTCATCCCGCCCGTGATCGTGGTGGGCGTGTGGAGCTCGGCCGAACGCGGGCCGGAGTACTCGCCCTGGGGCCGCGCGCCCGATTACGCGCGGTTCCTGATCGAGGAGCTGATGCCACGCGTCAACGCGGAATTCCGTACCCTGACCGGGCCCGCGAACACGGCCGTCATGGGCTCATCCATGGGTGGCCTCCTGTCCTTCTATCTCGTGGCGCGCCACCCCGACGCGTTCGGGGCGTGCGGCTGCGTGTCCACCCATCTCCCGCTCTCCGAGGCGGCGGTCGCGGAGTACTTCGAGGGAGCCGTCGCCGCGGAGCGGCCGGACACGACACCCTACATCGTCCGCGACATCGCCAACGGGCTCACCGTGCCACGCGGCACACGGTACTGGTTCGATTACGGCATGGAGGGCCTCGACAGCACCTACGCGCCCACGCACGCCGCCGTGCGCGCCTGGCTGCTCGCGCAGGGGCTGGTGGAGGGCACGGACTTCGTGGTCCGGGCCTACGAGGGTGCCACCCACAACGAAGCGTCGTGGCGCGCGCGCCTCGACGACCCACTCACGTTCCTGTTCGCCAGGAGCCGAAGCCGATGACGGCGCGCCCGGTCCTCGCCCTCCTGCTCGCGGTGGCCTGTAGCGGGAGGCCCGCCCCCGAGGAGGCCGCGCCCAATCTGGCCCCGCCGGCCTGGGCGGCGGACGCGATCTGGTATCAGGTGTTCGTCGAGCGCTTCCGCAATGGGGACCCGGCGAACGATCCCACCACGCATGACATTGCCGGGGTCACGGACGAGGCGGCGCCGGATGGCTGGCGCCCAACGCCGTGGGGCCAGGACTGGTACCGGCAGGAGCCGTGGGCCGCCGCCACGGGCAGGGACTTCTACGGGACCGTGAACTTCCGGCGCTACGGCGGCGACCTCCAGGGCGTCCTCGACCGGCTCGACTACCTCCAGGACTTGGGCGTCACGGCGCTCTATCTCAACCCGGTGAACGACGCGCCCTCGCTGCACAAGTACGACGCCCGGAACTACCGCCACATCGACCGCAACTTCGGGCCCGATCCGCGGGGCGACGAGGCCCGCATGGCGGCCGAAGATCCCATGGACCCCGCCACCTGGGGATGGACCGCGGCGGACAGCCTGTTCCTGGCGCTCGTGACCGAGGTCCACCGGCGCGGGATGCGCGTGATCGTGGACTACTCGTGGAACCACACAGGGATCACGTTCTGGGCATGGCGGGACGTGCTGGAGCGCCAGGGCGAGTCGCCCTACGCCGACTGGTACGAGATCCAGCGGTTCGACGATCGCGCCACCGCGGACACGAACGAGTTCGCGTACCGCGGCTGGGTGGGCGTGCCCTGGCTCCCCGAGTGGAAGAAGGTGGGGCGTCCCGAAGGGAAGACGCACGGCGCCATCGAGGGGAACCTGGTGCCGGGCGTGAGGGACCTCGTCTTCAACGTCACGCGGCGCTGGCTCGATCCGAACGGCGACGGCGATCCCTCGGACGGCATCGACGGCTTTCGGCTCGACGTGGCCGAGATGGTGCCGCTGGGCTTCTGGCGGGACTACCGGCGGTTCGTGCGCGGCATCAACCCCGAGGCCTATCTCGTGGGCGAGGTATGGTGGGAGCAGTGGCCGGACAAGATGTACGACCCGGCGCCGTGGCTCCAGGGCGACGTGTTCGACGCCGTGATGAACTACCGCTGGTACATGCCCACCCGCAGCTTTTTCGGGGGCGGTCCGCCGTCGATGACCGCCTCCTGGTACGCCACCCACCTGGACTCGCTCCGCGCGGGCATCGCGCCCGCGCACCTCAAGGTGATGATGAACCTGACGGCGAGCCACGACACCCCGCGGTTCGGGACGTCGGTGTACAACCGGAACCGGTACAAGTACCGCGCGAATCCCCGTGAGGACTCCACCTACCGGATCGACCGGCCCGACGCGCGCACCCGCGACGTCCAGCGCATGATCCTCGTGCAGCAGTTCACGTATGTCGGGGCGCCGCACGTGTGGAACGGCGACGAGGTGGGCATGTGGGGCGCGGACGATCCGGACGAGCGGAAGCCGATGGTCTGGGAGGATCTCGCCTACGAGGACGAAACCACGCACCCCTTCGGCAAGGCGCGCCGGCGGGATCGCGTGGCGCCCGACACGGCGCTGCTTGGGGTCTATCGGGACCTGATCGCCCTGCGGAAGCGGCACCTGCGCCTGTTTGTGGACGGGACAGTCGGTTGGCTCGTGACCGACGACGCACGTGGCGTGCTGGCCTATGAGAGGGTGCTGGGGGAGCAGCGCGCCGTCGTGGCGTTCAACGCGTCGGACGAGCCGCACGAGGTCTCCGTGGCGGCCGACGGCGCGTACCGGGCGGCGTATCCGGCGGGCGGGCAGGTGAGCGCGGTCGACGGCGCCCTGTCGATCCGGCTGCCGGCGCGGAGCGCGACGGTGTGGCTCCGGGACTTCTGAGGCCGTCGGACAGCCGGAGGGCCGGTCCGCGCAATGCGATCGAGCCGGTCGCTGGCAATCGCCCGAACCATGCGTCATAATCCGGCGGGACCTCAGGCCGGAGGTCGGCGGGGGTCGCGACGTTCCACCCTTCGAAAGGGAACGGCGATGGCTCGCATCATCGTGTCCAGTGGCCACGGGCAGTGGGCGCTCGGCAAGGACGGTGGGCCGCGTGTCGCGCCATTAACCTGAGGAAGGCGGGTGGAGCCAAGTTCGGCGTGAACGTGATGCAGCGCTGACCCGGCCGCGCCCCTCCTTCCTCTCGTCTTCGCGGGTCTCGATCCCGCTGAAGCGGACCTCGGCCGCCATCTGTCGCCAAGGCGACAAAGGCCTGCGGCGGCGGTCCGCTGCCTTGCTTGCCGCGGGCGGGACGGCGCCGTAGCGTACCTTCTCATGGACGATCGTCTGAAGTTCCACCGACCCCACCGGCTCCTGCTGCCGCTGGTCGGGCTCCTCCCCAGTCTAGCCCCAGCCCTGAGTGCGCAGGCCGCGCGATCCGGCGCCGTACCGGTCTCCGTAGACGACCACGGCGTCATGCACTGGACGGCGACCGGCAGGGAAGTGGCGCTGTGGGGCGTCAACTACACCACCCCCTTCGCACACGCCTACCGCGCGCACGGATACCTGGGCGTGGACCGCAAGCAGGCCATCGACGTCGACGTCCTGCACTTTGCCCGCCTGGGCCTCGACGCCTATCGCATTCACGTGTGGGACCGCGAGGTGAGCGACCGCCAGGGCAACCTCGTCCAGAACGACCACCTCGACCTGCTCGACTACCTGCTGTCGCGCCTGGGCGAGCACGGCATCAAGGTGATCCTCACCCCCATCGCGTGGTGGCCCACGGGATACCCCGAGCCCGATCCCGGCACCGACGGCCTCTCCGACGGGTTCCGCAACAAGGGCGAGATGACGGCCCGCACGGACGCGTGGCCCGCGCAGGAGAACTACCTGCGGCAGTTCGTCACGCACCGGAACCCGTACACGGGTTTCACGTACGGCGACGACCCGAACCTCATCGCGATCGAGATCTTCAACGAGCCCAACCATCCGGCGGGCCCGGCCGAGACCACGCGGTACATCGACACGATGGCGAGAGCCCTGCGTGACGCCGGCTTCCGCAAGCCCATCTTCTACAACATCAGTGAGGGCTACACGGACGCGCACGGCCATGCCGTCTGCGCCGCCCGCATCCAGGGCGTGAGCCACCAGTGGTATCCGACCGGTCTCGTGCGGAACGGCGCCGTGGGCGGCAACATGCTGCCCAACGTGGACCGCTACACCATTCCCTACGCGGATTTCCCGGAGTGCCGCGACAAGGCGCGCATGGTGTACGAGTTCGACGCGGCGGACGTGGGCAACTCGTACATGTATCCCGCCATGGCGCGGAGCTTCCGGGGCGCCGGGTTTCAGTGGGCCACGCAGTTCGCCTACGACCCGCTGGCGATGGCGCACGCCAACACGGAGTACCAGACCCACTTCCTGAACCTGGTGTACACGCCGTCCAAGGCCATCAGCTTCA
>DAINBS010000245.1:0-5276 GCA_036732805.1 Gemmatimonadales bacterium
CTGCGGCGCGCGCTGGGGGACGACGCCATCCTCACGCAGGGCGACGAGCGCGTAACGCTGCGACCCGACCTCGTGCGGTGCGACGCGCTCGAATTCGACCGGGCCATCCGCGACGGTCAGCTGCTCACCGCCGTCGAGCTCTATCGGGGTCCGGTGCTGAACGGACTCCACCTCAGGGACCTCCCGGAGTTCGAGCACTGGCTCGACGGACAGCGTGCCCCGGCGCAGCGCTCGTACGAGCAGATCGTCGAGCAGCTCGCGGCCACAGCACGATCCAAAAACGACCACCGGCGGGCTGCCGACTGGCTCCGCCGGCTGCTCCGCGTGGATCCGTTGCAGGGGCGGGTCGCCGCCCTGCTCATGGAGGAGCTGGAGGCCGCGGGCGAGCGCGAAGAGGCGATCGCCGTCGGCGAGCGCTACGCGTCACAGCTCAAGCGGGAGTGGGACGCCGCCCCCGACCCACGGGTACGCGACCTCCTCGTTCGTCTGCGGACCGCCCCGGCGAAGGTGGAGGCGGCGCCGCTCGCGCCGGCCACACCGAAGCGGTGCAACCTCGAGCTGGTCCGCGAAGCCTTTGCGGGCCGCTATGACGTGCTCGAGGAACTCGGAGGAGGCGGCGCCGCCAAGGTCTTCCTCGCGTGGGACCCGAAACTGCGGCGGCACGTGGCCGTCAAGGTGCTCAGGCCGGACATCCGCCTCGCGGTTGGGACGGACCGCTTTCTCCAGGAAATCGCGATCATTGCCGCATTCAATCACCCGAACATCGTCCCGCTCTACGACGCCGATGAGCTGGGTGGCTTCCTCTATTACGCGATGCGACATGTCCCTGGTGACCCGCTGAGCGAGCGGATCAGGCGCGAGGGGCAGCTGCCTATCTCCGAGGCGGTTCGGATCATTTGTGACACGGCGCGGGCCCTCGAGTACTCGCACCGGCGCAACGTCGTGCATCGGGACGTCAAACCGCGGAACATCCTGCTCCATGAACGCACGGCGCTGATCGCGGATTTCGGCGCCGCCCTGGTGATGGCGGCCGGCGGCAAGCGCCTCACCGAGTCCGGCATCCTGGTTGGGACGCCGGACTACATGAGCCCGGAGCAAGCCGACCCCGAATGCAGGCTGGACCTTCGGGTCGATGTCTATGGGCTGGGCTGTGTGCTGTACGAGGTGCTTACGGGAGAACCGGTGTATCGAGGGGCGAGCCCGGCGTCTGTCATTGCCAAGCATCGGTTTGAGCGCATTCCCTCGGTCCGCATCACGCGCCCGACTGTTCCGCAGGCCCTCGAGGACGCCGTGACCCGCGCACTGGCCAAGACGCCCGGTGACCGGTTTCCCAGCGCGGCGGCCTTCGCCGACACGCTGGAGGGGGTCATGAAGGCCCTTCCGTAGCGAGGAGCGGGGGGACTTTGTCCGCGGTGCTACGGTGCGACGATCTTCACGCCCCGCGGCACCCGGAAGCGCACTTCTTCTACCGGGACGTTCGCGTTGGGCGTCAACGCCGTCAGGACCAGCGTACGACGCTGACCTGAATCCTCGACGATGGCCACGCGGCGGATCCAGCCCGTCCGTTCCGAGACCGCGATCGTCGCCCGGCGGAAGCCCAGGTCGCCGGTCTTCGGCACGAGCATCACCAGCTCCACCGGCTCACCCGCCACCGTGTCGCGCTCCAGGTACGTGACGTCGTACCGCTCGAGCGGCCGCTCCACGAACTGGGCAAAGAGGTTCGGCGTCGTGGCGCCGGAGGTCGGCACCGGTTGACGGATGACCTGCCCCTCGACCGTGCTCGGCGTATAGGCCCACAGCCACTGGCCATCCACCACGATGCGGTCTCCGGCCGGCTCCGAGAAACGCATGGCGAACTTGCCGGGCTTCGCGAGGTAGAGCGTGCCGCTCGCTTCCTCTGGAGCGCCCAGCATGGGGTTGGTGATCGTCTGCCGGAACTCGGCGCGGAGCGACGTGACGGACGCGTAGACCGATTCGGCGCGCGCGAGAACGGTGGGGGCATCCTGAGCGAAGAGGGGGAGAGGGGCAGAGACAACGAGCAGGATGGGCAGTGAGCGCAGCGTGCCCGCCGGCCGGCCGGCCCGCCGGCCCGCCTTCCGACCCGTGGGTCGGCGATCCCTCGATCCCTCGATCCCTCGATCCATCGTATGGTTCTACCGCCCCACCGCCCCCAAAGGTTCCGCGATCTTCCGTCCCACCGCCTCCGCCACCGCGGCGATGTCGCGCATCATCTGTGCGAACTGCTCCGGGAAGAGACTCTGCTCGCCGTCCGACAGTGCGCGGTCGGGCTGCGGGTGGACCTCGACGAGCAGCCCGTCGGCGCCGGCCGCCACGGCCGCCCGGGCCATGGGCGGCACCTTGGAGCGCCGCCCGGTGCCGTGGCTTGGGTCGGCGACGATGGGCAGGTGCGACAGCTCCTTGACCACCGGGATCGCCGAGAGATCGAACACGTTCCGCGTGCTCGGATCGAACCCGCGGATGCCGCGCTCGCACAGGATCACGTCGTGATTGCCCTCGGCCAGGAGGTACTCGGCCGACAGCAGCAGTTCGGTGATCGTGGCCGCCATGCCGCGCTTGAGCAGCACCGGCTTGCCGCAGCGTCCCACCTTCTTGAGCAGGGGGAAGTTCTGCATGTTGCGCGCGCCGATCTGGATCACGTCGGCGTACTCCGCCACGAGGCCCACGGTCTCGGAGTCCAGCGCCTCCGTCACGATCGGCAGGCCGGTTTCCTCGCGCGCCCGCGCGAGCAGCCTGAGGCCCGGTTCGCCGAGTCCCTGGAAGGCGTAGGGAGAGGTCCGCGGCTTGAACGCGCCGCCCCGCAGAAGCGTGGCGCCGTGCTCGCGCACGAGGTGGGCGGCCTCGATGATCTGCCGCTCGGTCTCGACGGAGCACGGCCCCGCGATCACCACTACCTCGCCGCCGCCGATGCGCGGGCCTCCCGCCACCTCGACGACCGTGGCCTCGGGCTTCCATTCGCGGCTCACCTGCTTGTACGGCTGGGTGACGTGGATGATTTCCTTCACCCCGCCGAGCGCGGCGAGCCGGGTCGCGTCCACCCGACCGTCGTTCCCCACGAGCCCGATGGCCGTACGCTGGGCGCCCGGGATGGGACGGGCCTGATAGCCCAGGGCCTCGATGGTCTCGACGACGCGCTGGATCTCGGCCGGCGCGGCGCCGTGCTGCATCACGATCAACATCGTTTCACGCCTCGATGACGAAGCGGTCACCATCCCGTGCGGCGGCGACCGGTCCTGCGTATGCGTGCGCGGCCAGCCGCGCCGGTTGAGCGCCCTCCACCGGCGGGTAGAAGTGCGTGAGCACCAATGACTTGGCCTCGGCATCCCGGGCCATGGCTCCGGCCTGGGAGGGGGTTAAATGTATCGCCAACGCCCGGTCGTCGGGGAGCGAGCACTCCGCGAGCAGCAGATCGCATCCCCTGGCCCACCGCGCCAGCTCCGCGCTGGGGCCGGTGTCGCCCGTGTACACCAGGCGCCGCCCCGCGAACCGCACAGCCAGGGCCAGGCTCTCATCGGTGTGCGGCGTCCGCGTCCACTCGATGACGACCGATCCGTCGAGCGGGCGGCTGCCTTCCGCTCCCAGCTCGGCGATCTCGAGCGGGTATCCCGGATCGAGCACCCCCGCGCCGAACGCGCCGCTGAGGTGATCGAGGCGCTCCCGCAGGCCGGGCGGCCCGAGAAGGACGAGCGGATCCCGACGGCCGGGCTCGATCCCCCATCGGAGGGCGAGGAGCAGGTGCGGCAGCTCGCCCCAATGGTCCGCGTGGAAGTGGCTGATCGCGACGTGCGTGACGGTCTGCCACGGGACCGCGAGGCCCGCTGCCCGATGCAGGGCGCCGGCCCCGCAATCGAGCAGGAGCCGCAGCGCACCCGCCTCGACCCAGTGCGCGGGCGCCACGCGCTGGGCCGACGGGGCCACCGTCCCTGAGCCCAGCACGGTGACCGCGAACGTCACGGGGTTGAGCCCAGGAAGACGATCCGCTTGAAGAAGGCGCCCTCGGGCGTGCCGAGCTTCGCGAGATACACGCCCGGGCTCACGGTCTCGCCACGGTCGGTCGTGCCATCCCACTCGAACCGGGGGTCGCAACCGGCCGAGCCCGGCACGGGGCGCCCGTAACGTCCGGTGGGGAGCAGGGGGCCGATGTCCGCCGACGGGATCAGGCGGCGCACCAGCAGGCCCCGCACGTCGCGAATCTCGAGGGTCACCACCCCTTCCTTCGCGATGTCGAACCAGAGGCAGGTCGTCAGCTGTCCCGCCTCGGGCCGCGGAAACGGGTTGGGGAAGTTCTGGAACAGGGTCGTGATGGGCGGCGCGGAATCGTCCACGATCACGAACGTCCCGCGGCTGTCGGTGGTCTCGGTCTCGTCGCCAAGCCGCGCGGTCACGCTCCATTGGTACGGCGTGTTGCGCTCGAGGTCCACGGTGGGCACGTAGGTCGTGCCTGTCAGGCTGTCCACCTCCAGGTCCACGACGCCGCCGTCGGCGCGCACCACGCGGAGCAGGTAGGTGAACGGGCCAGGGGGCGCGGCGACTTCCGGGGAGGACCAGCGGAACTCGGGGCGGAACTCGCGGATCGTGACCCCCGCGGGGTTGTCGAGCACCTCCAGGCGCACCCAGGCCGGGGCCGCGAGCGGGGCCGCGCTGCCCGTGGACAGGACCGCCGAGTCGCGCGACGTGGCCGTGAGCTGCCACGCGATCCGGGTCCCGCCGTGGAGGGCGCCGGTGAGCGTCACCGTCGTGTCGGTGGTCGTGGTGTCGAGCAGCAACGGGCTCCCCACACCGTCGCGGGTCACCCGCAGGCGAAACGTGAGCGGTGTGGCGAAGGCCGGCGCATCGGGCGCGGACCAGGTGAAGCGCGGGGTCGCGGCCGTCAGCGTGTCGCCCGATTCGGTCATGATCACGCTACCGGGGAAGACCGTGGCGCGGTGGAGATCGGGACGGCCCCAGCCGCGGGCGTTGTCGGGCGCACTCGCCTGGTCGCCCGCGAGCCGGAGCGCGGCGCGGACCGCGATCGGGTCGTAGGCCGGATGGGCCTCGAGGAACAGGGCCGTGGCGCCGGCGAGGATGGGGGTGGCGAAGGAGGTTCCGCTGGCCCGGCCGAAGACGGGGGCGCCGCCCGAGGGAACCGCGACCCAGATGGCGGCACCGGGCGCCGAGAGATCGGGCTTGACGCGGCCGTCCGCCGTTGGCCCCCGGGAGCTGAATCCGGCGACGACGCCGGTGGAGTCTTCCGCCCCGATCCCCAGCACCGAGTCGCC
>DAINBS010000246.1:0-5263 GCA_036732805.1 Gemmatimonadales bacterium
CACCGTGGTGCCGGTGGACGTGTACGTCCCGGGGTGCCCGCCGAGGCCCGAGGGACTCCTCTATGGCGTGCTCATGCTGCAGAAGAAGATCCGCGGGGAGACGCTGGCCGATCCGTCCATCCGGGTCGAGCAGTCGCTCGACGAGCGCGGGCTGCGGCTCGCTCCCGAGCTGATCGACGAGCTCTCGGAGCCGTTCGGCAACTCGCTCCACCAGACCCGCTCGGCGTGAGGCGGCCATGAACCCCTCGGCGGAAGCTCTCGAGCGCCGGTTCGGTGCCGCGGTCCGGCGCGTGACCGAATCGTGCGGCGCCACCATCGTCTACGTCGATCCGGCCCGGGTCCGGGAGATCCTGGCCTGGCTCAAGGACGCGCCCGGCGAGGCCTACAACTACCTCGCCGACGTCACGGCGGTCGAGTACCGGGACCCCGATCTTCCGCTCGAGGTCGTGTACGAGCTGTTCTCGCTGCCCCGCAGGGTGGGCCTCCGGATCAAGGCCGCGCTCCCCAAGGACGGGCCGCTCGAGCTCGACTCGGTGGTTCCGGTGTGGGCCGGGGCCAACTGGCTCGAGCGCGAGGTGTTCGACATGTTCGGCGTGCGGTTCCGCGGCCATCCGGATCTGCGCCGCATCCTGATGTGGGAGACCTACGCCGAGGGTCATCCGCTGCGGAAGGACTTCCCGCTGCGCGGCCGGTTCTCCCGGTCGGAGCAGGTGCGCCAGGCGCTGAACGCCAATCCCGAGGCCCACTACTCGCTCGAGGAACTCGGCATCGCCGACGAGTACTACGAGCTTCCGGAGGACGTGCGCGAGCGCCTGCAGCGCGGCGAGCGCGGGCGGATCCCCGAGTCGAAGGGAGGGCGCTGATGGCGCGCAAGCGCACGCTCGACGTCGCCCTGGGCACCACCACGCTCGATCCGCGCGGCATGCCGACCACGGTCCCCCTCGGGTTCGAGTCGCCGGAGGGCGAAGGGCTCGAAGGGGCGCCCGATCTGGGCGGCGAGCACATGCTCATCAACATCGGTCCCCAGCACCCCGCCACGCACGGCGTGCTGCGCCTGGTGGTCGAGCTGGACGGTGAGGTGGTCGTGCGGGCCATCCCGCACGTTGGCTACCTGCATTCGGGGTTCGAGAAGCTCGGCGAGTACCGGCACTACAACCAGATCGTGCCGCTCACCGACCGGATGGACTACCTCGCCCCGATGTCCAACAACGTGTGCCTCGCGATGGCCGTCGAACGGCTCATGGGGCTGGAGATCACCGAACGCTGCAAGGTGCTGCGGGTGATCGCCTGCGAGATCAGCCGCATCATCTCCCACCTCGTCTGGATCGGGACCACCGGCATCGACCTCGGGGCGCTCACGCCGTTCCTCTGGATGTTCCAGGAGCGCGAGAAGTTCTACAACCTTCAGGAGGCGTGGACGGGCGCCCGGCTGACCACCACGCTCACGCGGGTCGGCGGCCTGATGGCCGACGTGCCCGACGGCTTCGAGGACGGCGTGCTGGCGAACTGCCGCTCGCTGCTCAAGGTGATGGCGGAGGTGGACCGGGCGCTCACGCGCAACGGCATCTGGGCGGGACGCACCCAGGGCATCGGCGTGCTGACGGCGGAGGAGGCGACCAACATGTCCCTCTCCGGGCCCATGCTCCGCGCCAGCGGCGTGGACTACGACGTGCGCAAGGACCGGCCCTACCTCGACTACGAGACCTACGATTTCGAGGTGCCGATCGGGGAGCACGGCGACGTCTACGACCGCTACCTCGTGCGGTTCGAGGAGATCCTCCAGTCCGTGCGGATCCTCGAGCAGGCCGTCGACCGCCTGCCGGACGGCCCGATCAACGTGGACGATCCCCGCGTGATCCTGCCGCCCAAGCACGCGGCCATGACCGACATGGAGTCCATGATCCACCACTTCAAGCAGGTGATGGAAGGCGTGCGCGTGCCGGCCGGCGAGGTGTACTCCCCGCTGGAGGGCCCCAAGGGCGAGTTGGCCTACTACTTCGTGAGCGACGGCACGGCCAAGCCGGTGCGCTGGCGCGTCCGGCCCCCGGCATTCATCAACCTGTCCGCCCTGCCGAAGATGTCGGAAGGGCACCTGCTGTCGGACCTGATCGCGATCAACGCGAGCGTGGACATCGTGATGGGGGAGGTCGACCGCTGATGCAAGCGACCGGCGAGTACCAGCCCGCCTTCACCGGCGAACGGCGGCGGCGGCTCGACGCCATCCTGGCGCGCTACCCCACGAAGCGGGCGGCGCTGCTGCCGGCCCTGTGGATCGTGCAGGAGGCGCACGGCTGGATCTCCGACCAGGCGATGGTCGAGGTGGCGCAGGCGCTCGACCTCACCGCCGCATACGTGAAGGGCGTCGTCACCTTCTACACGATGTACCACCAGCACCCGGTCGGCCGCCATGTCATCCAGGTGTGCACGACCACCCCCTGCGGCCTCTGCGGGGCGGAAGGGGTGGTCGAGGCCTTCCTCGGGCACACCGGGTGCCGCGACCTCGGGGCCACGTCGCCCGACGGCCGGTTCACCGTGGTCGAGGTCGAATGCCTGGGCGCGTGCGGATTCGCCACCCCCGTGCTGATCGACGACGACTTCATCGAGAGCGTGACGCCGGAGAAGGTGCCCGGTCTTCTCCAGAGGTACCCGTGACGATCGGGCCATCCCGCCATCCCGCCATCCCGCTCTCCCGCCGGACCGCCGGAGGAGCCAGGTAATGGGCTACCCACACGCGCCGCATGCCAAGGAAACGGTCGTGCTGTCCCAGTACTTCGGGGACGCCGAGGCCCGCACCTACGCCGGATGGACCAAACGCGGCGGCTACGCCGCCCTGCGCACGGCGCTGGGGATGACGCCGGTGGAAGTGATCGAGATCGTGAAGGCCTCGGGGCTGCGCGGCCGCGGCGGCGCGGGGTTCCCGACCGGCGTGAAGTGGTCGTTCATGCCGAAGGAGAAGTCCAGGCCCCACTATCTGTGCTGCAACGCGGACGAATCCGAACCGGGCACGTTCAAGGACCGGGAGATCATGCGCTGGACGCCGCACGCCCTCATCGAGGGGTGTGCCGTGGCCATGCACGCCATCCAGGCGGAGGTCGGCTACATCTACATCCGGGGCGAGTTCACCGAGGCCATCCGGATCATGCAGGCGGCGCTCGACGAGGCCTACCGCGAGGGTGTGCTCGGCGCGAACGCCCTGGGGTCGGGCAAGCGGCTCGACATCTGGATCCACCGGGGCGCCGGCGCCTACATCTGCGGGGAAGAGACCGCGCTGATGAACTCCATCGAGGGCCGGCGCGGCAACCCCCGCATCCGCCCGCCGTTCCCGGCGCAGGCCGGCGTGTTCGGCATGCCGACCACGGTGAACAACGTGGAGTCGCTCACGGCGGTGCCGCACATCATCAACCGCGGCGCCGACTGGTACAAGGCCCTGTGCCTCGGCAACCCCAAGAGCACGGGGACCAAGCTGTTCAGCGTCTGCGGCCACGTGGCGCGGCCCGGCAACTACGAGGTCACCGCCGGCTTCCCGCTCAGGGACCTGATCTACGACATGGCGGGGCTGCGGCCCGGGCGCACGCTCAAGGCCTGCCAGCCCGGCGGCTCGAGCGTCCCCATCCTGAACCGGGCGGAGACCGAGTCCTGCCTGCTCGACTACGAGGGCTGCGTCGCCGCGGGTACCATGCTGGGCTCCGGCGGGCTCATCGTGTACGACGACACCGCGGACATGGTCTACCAGATCATGCGCCTGGCCCGGTTCTACTCCCACGAGTCCTGCGCGCAGTGCACGCAGTGCCGGGAAGGCACCGGGTGGACCGTCCGGATCCTGGAGCGGATCCTCTCGGGCAAGGGGACGATGGGCGATCTCGACCTGCTGCTCGACATCGGCGCCCAGATGACGGGCAAGACGATCTGCGTGTTGAGCGACTCCTGCGCCGTGCCGGTCGCGAGCGGCATCGCGAAGTTCCGCGGGGAGTTCGAAGCGTACATCACCGGGGCGCGGAAGCCCGTGCTCGCGGTTGCCTAGGGGAGCCATGGCTGATTCGCCGGAACTGGTCACGCTGACCATCGAGGGGGCCGAGGTCGCGGTCCCGAAGGGCACCACGATCCTCGAGGCGGCCAAACAGGCGGGCGTGCTGATCCCGCACTACTGCTACCATCCGGGCCTTCCCGTGGCGGGCGTGTGCCGGATGTGCCTGGTGCAGATCGAAGGCATCCCCAAGCTCCAGATCGCCTGCGCCACCCCGGTCGGCGCGGGGCAGCAGGTGCGCGTGTTCCATCCCGAGGCGGTGGAGGCGCGCAAGGGCGTCCTCGAGTTCCTCCTGATCAACCATCCGCTCGACTGCCCCATCTGCGACCAGGCGGGCGAGTGCGAGCTGCAGGACTACGTCTTTCAGGAAGGGCGCGCGTCCGGGCGCTACACGCCGGCGTTCGCCAAGCGGTTCAATCCGGTCGAGGAGTTCGGGCCGGACGTGCTGTACGTGCCCAACCGGTGCATCCTCTGCACGCGCTGCGTCCGGTTCATGGAACACGCCGCGGGCGAGCCCGTGCTCAACGTGAGCGAGCGCGGCGACCGCGCGTTCATCGGGATCCACGAGCAGCACGCCCTCGATCACCCGTGGTCCGGCAACGTCGTGGACCTGTGCCCGGTGGGCTCGCTCATCTCGCGGGACTTCCTCCACAAGGCGCGCGCCTGGGAGCTGGACAAGACGGCGAGCATCTGCACGGGCTGCTCGCAGGGCTGCAACATCGCGATCGAGACCCGGCAGAACACCGTGGTCCGGCTCCGCCCGCGTCCGAACGACGCGGTGAACCGCTACTTCATGTGCGACCACGGCCGGCTCGACTACCGCTGGATGAACCGCGGCGACCGGATCGAGGCGCCCCTGGTACGGCACGACGGGACCCTCGCCGCGTCCGACTGGGACGAAGCCCTGCGCCAGGCGGCCGAGCTGCTGGCGGGTGCGGGCGGCGACGTGGTGGTCCTCGCCTCGCCGCATACCTCGACCGAGGGGCTCTTCCTGGCCCGGGCCGTGGCGGGGCAGGGGTTCCGCGGCGCGTTCCGGGTAGAGCGGGTGGCGGAGGAGCACCCCCTGCCGGGCGTGCCGCACCTCGCGCTCCGCGGGGAACGGGCGCCCAACGTTCGGGGCGCCACGACGCTGGGCTACGAGGAGCGGTTCGACGAGCGGGTGGCGGCGCTCGGGTCCGCGGCCGTGCTGATCGTGCTGGGCGACGCCCTGGGCGGCGTGCCGCCGGCAACCCTCGCGCG
>DAINBS010000247.1:0-5258 GCA_036732805.1 Gemmatimonadales bacterium
ACCTCACCCTCAACGCCGCCATCAACCCCGACTTCTCCCAGGTCGAGGCCGACGTCGCGCAGCTCCAGTTCGACCCGCGGGAGGCGCTCTACTACGCGGAGAAGCGGTCCTTCTTCCTGGATGGCCTGGACATGTTCCGGTCGCCCACCCAGCTCATCTACACGCGCCGGCTGGTGGATCCGGCGGCGGCGGCAAAGGTCACGGGCAAGGTCGCCGGCACCAACGTGGCCTTCCTCTCCGGCGCGGACAGCCGCGCGGTCTCGGTCACGGGCGACGACAACCCGTTCTACAATCTCCTGCGCATTCGGCGCGACGTTGGCGCGCAGCATACGCTGGGTCTCGTCTACACCGATCGGGTGGAAGGCGGCGCGTTCAACCGGGTTGCCGCGGCCGACGGCCGGTTCGTGATGGGCGGATCGTATGCGCTCACCCTGCAGGGCGGCGGGAGTCTGACCGGGGCCGCCGGCGAGTCGGTGTTCGGCCCGTTCTGGTACGGTGCGCTGAACCGCGCAGGCCGCGCCTTTGGGCTCACCGTCACGACACGCGGATTCAGCGACGACTTCCAGGCGGCGAGCGGCTTCATTGCCCGCGGGGGCATCGTGTACGCGGGCGTGACCCCGAGCTACACCGTACAGGGAAAACCCGGTGCGGCGCTCGAGAGCTGGACCAGCAGCATCCTGCTCGACGGACGGTGGGACTACGACCGGTTCTTCGACGGCCGGTCCCCGAACGACCCCCGCCTCCACTTCAACACCGGGTTCACGTTCCGCGGGGGCTGGCAGCTCGGGACGTCCGTTCTGCTCGAGTCGTTCGCGTATCCGGCCGAGCTGTACGCCGATTACTTCATCGAGCGCACCAGCGGCGGCATCACCGACACGATTCCGTACGTGGGCACGGACCGACTCTCGAACCTCGACGTCGTGGTCAACTTCTCCACGCCGCGGTTCCAGACGTTCGCCGCGGACCTGTTCTTCGTGGGCGGCCGGGACGAGAACTTCTTCGAATGGGCACCAGCGTGGATCGCCATCGGGACGCTGGACCTCACGTGGCGCCCGTCCGAGCAGTTGCGCGTGAACCTGCTCTACAACCACCAGCAGTACGTCCGTCCCTCCGACGGGAGCACGGTGGGCCTGCGGCGGGTGCCACGCCTCAAGATCGAGTACCAGCTCACGCGCGCCATCTTCCTGCGGTTCGTCGGTCAGTACGACGCCGAAGCGCGCGACTCGCTGCGCGACGATTCGCGGACGGACGGTCCGATCCTGGAGCGGGACCCCGTGTCCGGCACCTTCACGCGGACGACGCGGCTCGACCGGAACGACCTGCGGTTCGACTGGCTCTTCTCGTTCCGGCCCAACCCAGGCACCGTGGTCTTCCTGGGCTACGGCAGCAGCGTCGCGGACGGCGGCGCGTTCAGGTTCCGCAGGTTCGAGCGTCGGAGCGACGGGTTCTTCGCAAAACTGAGCTACCTGTGGAGGGTGCAGTAGAGCATGACGCTGCTTTCGGATCTCCGCGACGCCGTCGTCGACGGCGACCATCCCCGGGCGGGCGACCTCGCACGCCAGGCCATCGCGCAGGGCATCCCGCCAAAGGCGATTCTGGACGACGGCCTCATCGCCGGCATGACGGTGGTGGGCGACCGGTTCCGGGAGCACGAGATCTTCCTGCCGGACGTGCTGCTGGCGGCGCGCGCGATGTACGCGGGCATGGAGCTGCTCAAGCCGCTCCTGATCCGCGACGGGGTCCCCGCGATCGGGAAGGTCGTGATCGGGACGGTGCGCGGCGACCTGCACGACATCGGCAAGAACCTCGTGGGCATCATGCTCAAGGGCGCGGGCTTCGACGTCATCGACCTCGGCCACGACGTGCCGCCCCAGAAGATGGTAGACGCGGCCCGGGAGCACGGTGCCACGGTGATCGGGATGTCCGCCCTGCTCACGACCACCATGCCCGTCATGCGCGAGGTGGTGGATCTGCTGGGAGCGCAGGGCCTGGCGGGCAGGATTCGGACCGTCGTGGGCGGAGCGCCCGTCACCGCGGCCTTCGCACGGGAGATCGGCGCGGACGCCTACGGGTTCGACGCCGCGAATGCCGTGGACGTGGTAAAGGCACTCGTGGGCCGCGCGTAGTGCGACCGCTGCTCGAGCGGCTGCGGGCGGGTGACGTGCTCGTGGGTGACGGCGCCATGGGCACCATGCTGTTCGAGCGCGGGCTGACTCCGGGCGACCCGCCGGAATCCGTGACGCTCGCCCATCCCGAGGTCATCGAGGAGATCGCGCGGCGCTATGTCGAGGCCGGCGCGGATCTCGTCGAGACCAATACGTTCGGCGGTTCGCCGCTCAAGCTGGCGCTTCATGGACTGGACGGACAGATCGAGGCGGTGAACCGCGAGGCCGTGCGCGCGGCGCGCCGGGGGGCCGGGACTCGGGCGTACGTGGTGGGCTCGTGCGGGCCGAGCGGGCGCCTGCTGGAGCCCTACGGCGACACCGGCGTGGCCGCGATGGAGGCGAGCTACCGGCGCCAGATGGAGGCGCTCATCGGCGCCGGGGCGGACGCGGTCTGCGTGGAGACCATGACCGATCTCGGCGAGGCGCAGATCGCCATCCGCGCGGCGAAGGAGGTGGCCGCTGGGATACCGGTGCTCGCGACCATGACCTTCGACCCGACACGGCGGGGCTACTTCACGATCATGGGGGTGAGCATCGCATCCGCGGCGCACGACCTTGCGGCGGCGGGCGCGGACGCGGTGGGCAGCAACTGCGGCAACGGGATCGAGCACATGGTGGTGATCGCGCGGGAGTTCCGCCGTCACACCACGCTGCCGCTCGTCATCCAGGCGAACGCCGGCCTGCCGCGTGCCGTGGACGGCGAGTCCGTCTATGACGAGACGCCCGCGTTCATGGCCGACAAGGCGCGGGAGTTGCTCGACATCGGCGTCTCGGTGATCGGCGGATGCTGCGGCACCACGCCGGCCCACATCGCCGCCCTGCGCGCCATGGTGGATTCCACGCGTGGCTGAGGCCCGGCGAGGGCTCGGCCTCCCGATGGCCACCGCACTGGTCGTCGGCAACATGATCGGCTCCGGCGTATTCCTGCTTCCGGCCTCGCTCGGGCCGTACGGCGCCGTGAGCATGGTCGGGTGGGCGCTCTCGTCCGCTGGCGCGATGCTCCTTGCCCTCGTGTTCGCGTGGCTCGCGCGGGACCTCCCGCGCGCGGGTGGCCCGTACGCCTATACACGCGCCGCCTTCGGCGACTTTCCGGCCTTCCTGGTGGCGTGGGGCTACTGGATCTCCATCTGCGCCGGGAACGCGGCGATCGCCGTGGCGATGGTGAGCTACGTGGGCTTCCACACGGTGGTCGGTACCGCGAGCCCGCTGGTGGCCGCCGCCATCGCGGTGGGCAGTGTCTGGGTGCTCACGTGGGTGAACGCCCGCGGGGTGCGCACGGCCGGCCGGCTCCAGCTCGCCACGACCGTGCTCAAGCTCCTCCCGCTCCTGGCGGTCGGCACGCTCGGGCTGGCGTTCGCGGAGTGGAAGAACTTCACGCCGTTCAACCCGAGTGGGCATTCGACCCTGGGGGCCGTGTCGGCCACGGCAGCGCTTACCCTGTGGGCCTTCCTCGGTCTCGAGTCGGCGACGATCCCCGCCGACGACGTCGAGCAGGCCGACCGGACGATCCCGCGCGCGACATTGCTCGGCACCGCAATTGCGGCCCTGGTCTATGTGCTGGGCACCGTGGCGGCGATGGGGGTGCTGTCACCCCCCGTGGTGAGCACCTCGACCGCGCCGTTCGCGGACGCGGCGGAGCGGATGTGGGGCCACTGGGCGTCACACTTCGTGGCCCTGGGCGCCGCGGTCTCGTGCTTCGGCGCGCTCAACGGCTGGATCCTGCTCCAGGGACAGGTGCCGCTCGCGGCGGCCGCGGACGGGCTGTTCCCCACGCTGTTCGGCCGGCGCTCGCCGCGCGGCACACCCACGGCGGCGCTCGTCGTCTCGAGCGTCCTGGTCACCCTGATCGTGGCGGCCAACTACACCAAGGGGCTGGTGGGCGCGTTCACGTTCATCATCCTGCTCGCGACGCTCACCACGCTCGTGCCGTACGCCTTTTCCAGCGTGGCGTTCGTGGTCTCGAGCGTGAGACGGGGGAAGGCGCCGCCCGCCCGGCGGGTGGTCGTGGCCGCGCTCGCGTTCGCGTTCTCGGTGTGGGCCATCGTGGGCTCGGGCTCGGACACGGTGTTCTGGGGCTGCGTGCTGCTCCTCGCCGGGGTGCCCGTCTACGCCGGGATGCGGCGCCGCAGCCGCTGACCGCAGGGAAGAGACAGACGAGCCGAGGGATGTTCCCCTCGGCTCGTTTGGCGTGGCGGAACGCCACGCGGAGACCCGGCAAGTGCCTCCAATCTATGCGCAGCAGGGCCTCACGTGCAACTCGGCCCATGGCGCAGCGGGTGCCGGTGACCGGACTCGAACCGGTAAGGGCCGAAGCCCAGAGACTTGCCGAGTCCCCGCGTTTGCCAGTTTCGCCACACCGGCACCTGATCGGCTGCAAACCCTGGCAACCCGAAGGCAAGGACGCGTGATCCGACAAGCGCTGCCGCGCCGCACCGGCATGATAGGGCATGCCCGGCGCAAGCAGGTAACCGTTCCAGTGCACTGCCGGAGCATTCTGTGCCGAGCCTCACCCCCCTTTCCCCCTCTCCGCATACGCGGAGAGGGGGGACCAAGGGATGGTCAGATGCAGCACGGCGCCGCATACTCCTCACCGTTCTCGACCGGACGCTCACGTGACTGAAAACGACGCGCGGGGCGCGGCGCGCCTCGAGCTCAGCGGCGCGGACCTGCGCGACCTCATGGAAGACGTGCTCGACCGGGTGGCCGCGCACGTGGATTCGCTGCCGGCACAGCCGGCACACGACCTGGAGGGCGCGGAGGCGCTGGCCCGTGCCTTGGCCGAGCCCGCCCCGGAGGGCGCCGCACCGCCCGCGGAAGTGCTCGATCTGCTGTTCGACCGCGCCGTCCCGACCAGCTTCAACACGGCGGGACCGGGCTACCTGGCGTACATCCCGGGCGGCGGGCTGCTGCATTCGGCGGTCGCCGACTTCATTGCCGACGCCGTGAACCGCTACACGGGGCTCTGGCTGCCGGCGCCGGGGCTCGTCCAGCTCGAGACCAACGTGCTCCGATGGCTCTGCGAGGTCGTCGGCTACCCCACGACCGCCCTCGGCATCCTCAGCTCGAATCCGAAGACGTTCATCGTCGCCTTCC
>DAINBS010000248.1:0-5242 GCA_036732805.1 Gemmatimonadales bacterium
GCTGCGCGACCTCGGCCTCGAGCTGTACCTGCTGAGCGGCGACACCCATGCGGCCGCGGGCATGGTGGGCCGCGAGCTCGGCATCGAGCGCGTGATGGCCGAGGTGGCTCCCGGTGACAAGGCGGAGCAGATCCGCCGCCTGCGGCAGGAAGGCCGGGTCGTCGCGATGGTGGGCGACGGCATCAACGACGCCCCGGCGCTCGCCGAGGCGGACGTCGGCATCGCGATCGGCACGGGCACGGACGTGGCCGTCGAGGCGTCGGACGTGACCCTGATCCGCGGTGATCTGCGCGGCGTCGTCACCGCCATCGAGCTGTCCCGCCGCACGCTCCGAACGATCCGGAGCAATCTCTTCTTTGCGTTCATCTACAACGTGCTGGGGATTCCCCTGGCGGCAGGGGCGTTGTATCCCTTCACCGGACTGTTGCTGAGTCCGGTGGTGGCGAGCGCCGCCATGGCCGCGTCGAGCCTCAGTGTGGTTGGCAACAGCCTGCGGCTGCGGCGCTTCCGGCCGTCCCTGACCTCTACTTCCTCCGGCTGAACCGATGCGCTACTTCCATCGCACTTCGATTTCCCTCGACGCCGTCCTCGAAGCCGCGGACGCGTTCTTCGGCCAACGCATGCAGCGGACCGCGTCCGAGCCCCGCCATCGGGCGTTCAGGCACCCGGCCGGGAACGTGACGGTGGACGCCCGGATCGAGGGCGGACACTACACGCACGTCACGGTGGCCACCGACCAGGTGGGCGAGAGCGAAGTGGACAAGCTCGCCAAGCGCTTTCTGGGCACGGTGCATACCAAGGCCGACCCGAAGCACGAGCTGCGCGGCGCGTATTAGACGCGCTCGCCGCGGGCCGCCCGCAGCCGCCGGATGATCTGAAGCGCCTCCACGTCCTCGGCGTCGAGCGCGCGGCCGGTGCGCTTTGTCTCGATGAGGTCATCGATCGAGATGAGCGGGATCAAGACGCCATCGACCTCCACCACGGATGACCGTGCGACGACATCGTCGTACGTGACCCTCCAGGCGACGGTGAATACGTCAACCGCAGGGTCGTCCCCGATGACGGTGATCGGACGGCGGAGGATTTCGTCGGGGGACCACTCCCTCGCGAAAGCCCAGCCGAGACTGCCGAGGGCGTCGAGAGTCCGTCGCGCGTTGTCGGGCGTGCGTTCGATGAGAATATCGACGTCGGTGGTGGCTCGGGCATACCCGTGGAGAACGCATGCGACGCCGCCGATGACGAGGTAGCGGGCCCCCGTTTGGTTGAGCGCATCGCACACCTGCGACGCGATGGCTTGCGGGGTCACACCCCGGCGCGGCGCGCCTTCTTCCATTCGTAGAAATCCTCGTAGGTGTCAAACCCGATGACCTGATAGCGATGCCCCCGCGGCTGCCGCTCGCGCGCAAGTCGCCCCAGCTCTTCCGCTCGACGCAACCGCTCTGCGGGTGGCAGCCGCAGATCGGCCTCCAAGTGCCGGGCGCGAGCCGCCGCCACCTCCGTCGCCGCGTATGCCGGCCCTCCAGGCTCGGAAACGCGGCGAGGTGACGACAGCCCCTCCCCTGACACGCCGGGAGCGCGCCCGAGATAGACCCGCAGTGCCTCGGACACGACCCAGCTTCGTGGCCGGTCCAGCTCTCTGGCCCTCTGATCGGCGGCGGTCAGGAGCTCCGCGGGGACGGTGATGGACACGCGCGAGTAGGTCACGGGGGCGTGGTATGAGTGGATCATATCCGATATTACTACGATATTGACCATGGCGCAAGGCCGGGAGTGGCCAGCGGCTCGAACGAAGCCGCCTTGATATCCGGGCCGGGCCGGGCCAACTTTCGTCCTCCCAGCGGATTACGAGAACGAGGCATGGCATCATTGAAGCTCACCGTGGCCGGGATGCACTGCAGCCACTGCAAGATGAAGGTGGAGAAGGCGCTCCAGGCGGTCGCCGGGACGTTCGGCGCGGCGGTATTCCTCGAAGACGGGGCCGCCGAGGTCGACTACGACCCCGCCAAGGCGGCACCCGAGCAGTACGTGGCGGCCGTGCGCGCGGCCGGTTACCAGGCGACACCGGACGCCTGACGCCGTGACCACGGTTGTCGGCGCGCCGCCCATCCCGGCGGGCCTCACGGGCGACGACCTGCGCCGCCTGTACTACTACCTCCGCCTCACCCGCTCCCTCGAAACCCGGCTCACGAACCTCTACCGCCAGGGCAAGGTGATCGGCGGGCTGTACAGCTCGCTGGGGCAGGAGGGGGAAAGCGTCGCCAGCGCCTACGCCCTGGAGCGCGGGGACGTGCTGTCCCCCCTCATCCGCAACCTGGGCTCCATGCTCGTGAAGGGCGCCCGTCCGGTCGAGGTGCTACGCCAGTACATGGCGAAGCATGCGAGCCCCACGCGCGGCCGCGAGATGAACATCCATTTCAACGATCTCGCGCGGGGCTACCTGGGGCAGATCTCGCACTTGGGCGACATGGTGCCGGTGATGGCCGGCATCGCGCTCAGCTTCAAGATGCGCGGCGAGGCGCGGGTCGGGCTCGTGTACGTGGGCGATGGGGCCACGAGCACGGGCGCGTTTCACGAGGGTATCAACTTCGCTGCGGTGCAGCGGGCGCCGCTCGTCGTGATCGTGGAGCACAACGGCTATTCGTACTCGACGCCGACGGTCCGCCAGACTGCCGTGCGCCGGCTGGCAGACAAGGCGCACGCCTATGGGATCCCGGCAGCGACCGTGGACGGCAACGACGTGTTTGCGGTGTACGAGGCGACGCGCGCGGCGGTGACGCGGGCCCGCGCCGGTGGCGGGGTCTCGCTGATCGAGGTCGTCACCTACCGCCGTCGCGGGCACGCGCAGCACGACGACCAGCGGTACCAGCCGCCGGAGGAGATCGCGCGGTGGGAAACCAACGACCCCGTGGATCGCTACGTCGCCCGCATTGTGGGTGGGGGGTGGGTGGAGCTGGCGGAGCTCGAGACAACCGACGGGCGGGTTTCGGCCGAGCTGGACGCGGCCGTGGCCGAGTGCGAGCATGAGCCCCTGCCCGAGCCGGGAACGGCCCTGACCGGGGTGTGGACGGATCCGGCGGCTGAGGTCCCCTTGTGGTTCAGGAGACTGCATGGCTGAGCAGACCTACCTCGAAGCGCTGCGGCAGGGCATGTGGGAGGAGATGGAGCGGGACGAGCGCGTCTTCCTGCTCGGCGAGGATGTCGGCGCCTACGGTGGCGCGTTCAAGGTCACCGAGGGATTCCTCGACCGGTTCGGGGCGGGACGGGTGATCGATACGCCCATTGCCGAGGCCGCCATCGTGGGCGCCGCGGCCGGCGCCGCGCACATGGGGCTCCGCCCGATCGCGGAGATGCAGTTCATCGACTTCATCTCCTGCGCCTACGACATGCTCACGAACTACGTGGCGACGGCCAGGTACCGCGCCGGCCTCGCGACGCCCATGGTGGTGCGGGGACCGTCGGGCGGGTACGTGCGCGGCGGGCCGTTCCACTCGCAGATGCCGGAGGCCGCGTTCTTCCATACCCCGGGGTTGAAGCTCGTGGCCCCGGCCACCGCGCGCGACGCGAAAGGCCTGATGAAGGCGGCGATCCGCGACGACGATCCGGTGATCTTCTTCGAGCACAAGTTCCTCTACCGCCGGATCAAGGAAGACCTGCCGGACGGCGAGGACATCGTGACGCCCATCGGCAAGGCACGGGTGGCGCGCGAGGGCTCCGACCTCACGATCGTCACCTGGTCGGCGATGGTCTGGAAGTCCCTCGAGGCCGTGGACCGGCTCGAACGGGAGGACGGCGTGTCCGTCGAGGTGCTCGATTTGCGCACGCTGCTGCCGCTCGACACCGAGGCCATCGTGCGCTCCGTCCGGAAGACCAACCGCGTCCTCATCGTGCATGAAGACACCCGGACCGGCGGCCTGGCGGGCGAGATTGCCGCGCGGATCAACGAGGAGGCGTTCGAGTGGCTCGACGCCCCGATCCGCCGGGTGACGGCGCACGATGCGCCGCTGCCGTATGCCCCCACGCTCGAGGACTTCGTGCTCCCGCAGCCCGCCGACATCGTGGCAGCGGCCCGCTGGATGCTGGCCTACTGACAGGCGGGATCGGGGGAATCGGGGAGGGCGCCGGCCAGCCCCAACAGGTGACGGCGAACGGCCGCCACGCGCGCGCCGCCCGGCAGCACCGCGAACCAATGCCCCGTTTCGAAAACCCGCCGCCCGCCAGGACAGACACGGTCCCGATGGATGGCCCGCGCGGCGGCCACGCGCAGGCGGCGGACGATGCGGTCGCGCGCGAGGTTCCGGGGCACCTCGAGCAGGACGTGCACGGCATCCGCGCGCACGGCGATGGCGTCCACGCGCCACCCTTCCTCGGCGCACGTGCGCGCGAGCAGGTGCTCGCAGAACCTGGCGGTGGCGGCTATCTTGAACAGTTGTTGGCGTCGATACGTCGCGAGCGTGACGTGACACCATTTCGTGTGAGACGGGGCGAGGCGCATGCCCCAGTCTGCGCCTGGACACAGCGGATCGCATAGGCAAAGTGTTGCCGGCCGGACGATTGCGACGCAGTTCGGTCGTACCGGCCGCGGGAGACGAATGCATGGCACGCGTTGACGTCATCATGCCGCAGATGGGGGAGTCCATTGCCGAGGGCACGGTGTCCAAGTGGCTCAAGAAGGTGGGCGACGCCGTCAAGCGGGATGAGCCGATCCTCGAGATCTCGACCGACAAGGTGGACGCCGAGATCCCGGCCCCGGCGTCCGGCGTGCTCGTGGAGATCAAGGTGGCCGAGGGGACCACGGTCGAGGTGCAGTCGGTCATCGCGGTGATCGAGACCGAGGCGGGCGCGGCGGTTGCCGCCGCCCCTGTCGCTCCCGCCGCCCCTGTCGCTCCCGCAGCCCCGGTGGCATCCACTCCTCCTCCGCCTCCCCCGTCGATTGCCCCAGTCCCGTCGGTCGCCCCTCCCACCCCCGCCGCTCCCGCCGCTCGCCCTGCTCCGATGGGGGATGGCTCGCTCGAAGACCGCCTCCGGACCCGTTCGACACCGCTCGTCCGGAAGATCGCGGCCGAGCACGGGGTGGACCTGCAGCAGGTTGGGGGCACCGGCCTCGCGGGACGGGTGACGAAGCAGGACATCATGCAGTACATCGAGAGTGGCAAGCCTGCCGCGCCGGCCGCTCCCGTGCCCGCTGCAGCGACCCCCGTTCCCCCTCCCGCCCCGGCCGAGCCCGGAAAGGGGGGTGACGTCA
>DAINBS010000249.1:0-5232 GCA_036732805.1 Gemmatimonadales bacterium
CACGGCGCTGGTCGTGCTCTGGTCGGTGCGGACCCATGTTCCGTCGTCGTCATGGGAATAGCCGAAGGCCCGCGCGGCGACGGTCGAGCGCCCCTCCTCGTGGGCCACCGTGGTGGCCATCGCCAGCGGCCGGAACACCTCGTCCTCCAGGTACGCGGCGAACGGCCGGCCGCCGCGCTCCTCGACGACACGCGCGAGCACGGCGTAGGCGGAGTTGCTGTAGCGAAACGCGGACCCCGGCGGGAAGTACGTCGAGTCCTGGGTCCGCAGGAGGTCCAGCACGCCGTCGTCCAGAATCTGCGCCTCGCTCGGCGGCATGAGGTCTTCGTAATCGACGAGTCCTGCGGTGTGGGTGAGCAGGTGATGCACCGTGACCGCGTCCGCCCACGGGGGGAAGTCGGGGAAGACCTCCCGCAAGGTGGTCGCCAGCGTGAGCCGTCCCTGCGACACGAGTCGAAGAACGGCCGTCGCGGTGAACTGCTTGGTGACGGACGCGAGCCGGAAGTTCGTCTGGGGGGTCGCCGCGCGCCCCGCCTGGATGTCCGCCATCCCGACGCACCGCTCGTACAGCAGGGTGCCGCGGTGACGGGCCAGCACGCAGGCGCCGGGACGATCGTCGCCGTCGTATACCGCGAGCAGCGCCGCGACGCGCGCGTCCGTGTCCGCCGGCCCCGGCCCGCACGCCGTCGCGAGCACCACGCCGAGCATCGGCCGAAGCAGGGCGACCCGAAGCCGACTGCCATCGCGGCCGCCGCTCATGCGTCCAGGTCGCGGTACCACGCCGCGAACGCCCGCTCGAAGAACGTCGGTCCGAACAGCGTCCACTCACCAAGGGCGGGCGGCAGGGTGAACGCGGCGGCCGCCTCCGCCGCCGGCTGCCCCGCGGCATGCCCGGCCCGTGCGGCCCGCTCCACCTCGTCCAGCAGCGCGACGTAGCGGTCCAACTCCACCGCGCGGCCCACGGGGCCATGCCCGGGCACGTACGTCGTTCCCGGATCCCGCGGCAGGGCCGCGACCGCGGCGCGGAGCCTCGTCGGGCGCGCGTCCACATAGTTGGGAAACATGCCGTGCCACACGAGGTCGCCGCAGAAGACGATGCGCTGCTCGTCCAGGACGAGCGCCACGTCGCTCGGCGTATGGCCCTCGTGCGGCAGCACGCGCACCACACGACCGCCGAGATCGAGCGTCGTGTCCGCGCCGGGCTCCACCACCTCCGCCGCGCGCAGTGCGTCCAGGCTCGCCGGATCGGCCGCGCCATTCCGCTCCACGACCAGATCGCGCGTGACCGCGGTGGCCCGCACGGCGGGACGCGAACCCTCCCCCAGGTACCCGGCGAGACCGTTGGCGTGGTCCGCGTGATAGTGCGTCACGGCCACATGCGTGGGCCACCGGCCCGTGAGGTCGCGCGAGCGCTCCGCGAGCCAGCGCGCCCCCGCGGGCTGAAAGAGCCCCTCGATGGCAAGGACCCCGTCGCGTCCGGCAACGAGGCCGCCGTTGGCGAGGGTCGTGCGCGCACCGCCGAGCGGCGTGGAAACCAGCGCCCAGACACCCTCCCCGACCCGTTCGAGATAACCGAAGGGCTCGCGCGCCACGACTGGTCCCTGGCCGGGGCCGGGCCACCGGAGCCGACCATGCAGGGGTGAGGCCGTGGTGAGCAGCGCCAGGTGCGCGGCGCACGAGGAGGCGCTGAACAGGAACTCGCGGCGGCGCATGCCGGTCATGATCTGCCCTCCGGAGCCAGCGGCGGTTGGGCGGTTGAGCGGTTGAGCGGCTCAGGACAGGCGATCCGCCGGCCGCTCACCCGTTCCACCAAGCTCACCCCGGACCCGACCGTCCGGATGACCCCTGTGAAGACCTCCGCGGCCGCGGGCATGGCGAGGACGGCCCCCGTCACGCCGTCGTGGCGGGTGACGACGATCGAGTCGCCGGCGCTTTCCCACCAGAACCGGCCTCCGAACGTCCGGTACGTCTCGAGCGTTGCGTCCCGCGGCCGGACCACGCGGAGCCGGCCCCCCGTCGAGTCCTCCGGCAGGAACCACTCGGCGGCGAGTTCCAGCGTATCCGGGAAGTGATACGGCGCCACCATGGCCTCCGGACCGAGCACGTAGCAGCCGGCGCGCTCGGGCACGGGCGCCGCCACCGGCAGGGAGCGTCCACCGCACGCCGCAATAGCCAAGGGGATCACGAAGCCGGCCAACCTCCGCATGACGTTCCTCGTCGTGTCCTTCGCGTGGGTGGATCCTGCTGAAGCAGGCCCTCGGCCTTCCCTGTCGCCGGAGGCGACGGGCCTTGCGTTACACGCTGCGCGCTGCACGCTGCACGTCCTCCATGGCCCGCACCGTCGGTCGCACGAGGAAAACTACCGCGGCCAGCCGCCCGGCGACGAACGCCACGCCAGAGCTCACGACCCCGGTCCATCCGAAGGCAGCGGTGAGCAGCGGGAAGGCGACCGCGACGACGGCGACTTCGAGCGCGGTTCCCCACGTCGCCGGGGCGGTCCGCCGCGCGTTGACGAGCACGCCCCGCTGATATGACTGCAGCACCGTGAGCGCCGGCAGAGGAATGAGTATCAGCGCCGGCACAATGGCAAACGCGACGAGCTCCGGGGCGAGGCCGGAGACGTCCCCGAACCAGATGCGGGCCAGGGGAGTGGCGGTAACGACCGCGTACCCGAGCGAGACGGCAACCGCCAGGGTGAGCGCGAAGCGGCGCACCGGGATCGCGTGCTCGAACCCGCGCCCCGCCAACGCGATCACGACCTCCTGGTAGGACAGGCCGAGCGCCCGGAAGACGAAGTTGAGCGCGTGGATCACCGGGAACACCGCGAGCGATTCCACGGGCGACGGCGCGCGCCCCATGAAGAAGGTGAGCATGGGCTGCAGCGCAAGCCCGATGAGCGACGTCAGGGCGAGCGGATAATAGAACCGCGTGATCCGTCCCAGCGTGAGCGGCTCACCCGTCTCCGCGGGCGGCGCGAGGCGCCTGACCGCCGAGCGCGCCATCCACCGGCTCGCGAGCGCCTCGAACACGACTCCGGCGCTCAGGGCGGCGGCCCCTACCGCCGCACCCGGCAGCCGCCCCACCAGGAACAGCACGGTGGCCACCGTGGTCATGGTGAGCAGGCGCACCACCGTCCCGTAGGCTACGAGGCGCGTGCGTCCCTCCCGGATGAGCAGGCCCTGGTAGAACCGCCGGTATCCGATCGCGCCCGGCCATGGCAGCAGAATCAGGAGGGCGAGGTGCGTCTGGCGGGCGACCTCGGGCGGCAGGGCGACGAGTCCCACCATCACCAGGCGGAAGACGGGCGGGAGCAGCAGGAGCACCATGACGCCGGTCATCGTGGCGCTCAGGGCGTGGGCAAAGCGCCGCAGGCGGCGATAGCTGTCGCTGTCGTCCACGAGGGCGATGGAGGCGCTCAGCATCATGATGACCGGGGACTCGACGAGCAGCGCGAACGCGAGCGCCACTCCATAGGCGGCCAGATTGAACGCCGGGTCGGCGAGTCGGGCGATGATGGCCGCGAGAAACGGACCTTCGGCGGCCATCATGAGCCAGGTGGCCGCCAGCGGCGCCCAGAACCGGAGGATCCCGCGCTGCGTGCGGTTGGTGGTCATGGCCCGGGGCCGAAGCCGATCGTCAGGGAGCCTCCGCGGTCGAACGACTGCCGCGAAGCTAGACGGGCGCCCGGGGTTGGGCGAGGGCTCCGCCAGGGCGCGGCGGGGGCCCACCGAGTGGCCTCCAAACCCGCGGCGTCGTAGTGTTCCGTCACCGACCATCCAAGGGAACACCCCGATGTCCCGGCTCACCCCCGTTGCCGTGCTCCTGCTGACATTCGCGCCCCTTACCGCGCAGACACCGCTTCCCGCCGACAGTGCCTGGACGCAGCAGGAGGTGATGATCCCGATGCGTGACGGCGTGCGGCTCCGCACGTTCATCGTGCGGCCCCGCGCCACCACCGAGCCGCTGCCGATCCTGCTGCAGCGCACGCCGTACGGCGCCTCGGGCGGCGCGTCCGGCTTTCCGGGCGGGTACCGGTACCTCGCGGCCGACCGATACGTGTTCGTGTTTCAGGACATCCGCGGCCGCAACGGCTCCGAGGGCGAGTTCCTCATGAACCGCCCGCTCCGCGCGGACTCGGCCGGCGTGGACGAAGCCACGGACACGTACGACACCATCACGTGGCTGCTGGCGAATCTGCCGGGCACGAACGGACGCGTGGGCGGGCTCGGCATCTCGTATCCCGGCTGGCTCGCCACGATGACGGCGCTCTCCGGCCATCCGGCGCTCCGTGCGGTGTCACCCCAGGCCCCGATGATCGACACGTGGATGGGGGACGACTTCTTCCACAACGGGGCGTTCCGGCTGAGCTACGGGGTCGAGTACACGTTCGGGATGGAGACGGGCAAGGGCCTGACCGCGGCGTTCGACATGTACGACTGGTACCGGGACCTCGGCGCGCTCTCCGACGTTCCCAGGCTGCTGGGGCAGTCGTGGCCGTCGTGGGACGCCTTCGTTGCGCATCCGGCCTACGACCACTTCTGGCAGGCGCGCGCGACCCAGCGGCACATCACCGGGACGCCCGTTGCCGTGCTCACGGTGGGCGGGTGGTACGACCAGGAGGACATCTTCGGGCCCTCCGCCAACTACGCCGCGTTCGAGCGGTTCGACACGCGGAACCTGAACCGGCTGGTGATGGGCCCGTGGAACCACGGCGGCTGGTATCGCGCCGGCGACTCGCTCGGCATGATCGGCTTTGGGGACTCGACGGGTGTCTGGTACCGGCGCGAGGTCGAAGCGCCGTTCTTTGCCTACTACCTCAAGGACCGCGGACCGCTGCCGCTGCCCGAAGCGCTCGTGTTCGAAGGAGGCGCCAATCGGTGGCGCTCGTTCGACGCGTGGCCGCCGCGGTCCATGACGCCGCGGAACTTGTACTTCCGGGAGGGAGGACGGCTGGCCTTCGAGCCGCCCTCGGCCACGAGCGACGCGTACGACCAGTACGTTTCGGATCCCGCCTATCCCGTGCCATACCGTCCGCGACCCGTGCACGTGACGTATTCCCGCGGGTCGGACTGGGGCGTGTGGCAGGCCATGGATCAGCGGTTCGTCGAAGGACGGCCGGACGTGCTGGTGTGGCAGACGGCGCCGCTCCCCGACGAGGTGATCATCGCCGGGGACCTTTCGGCGCGCCTCTTTGCCTCCCGCTTTGCCTGCTCGGCCAAGACTCGGGAGACC
>DAINBS010000250.1:0-5214 GCA_036732805.1 Gemmatimonadales bacterium
GTGCTCAAGGGCAAGCGCATGCCGGGCCAGTACGGCAACGTGCGGCACAGTGAGTCGGGGCTCAGGGTTGTGAAGGTGGATGCGGAGCGGAACCTGCTCTACGTGCGCGGGGCGGTCCCCGGGCCGGAGCAGAGCATCGTCGTGATCCGCAAGCAGGGGAAGCGGAGCCGGTATGCTTGAGGCGCAATTCTACACGGCCGGCGCGAAGCACCAGGGCGCGTACGCGCTCCCGCCCGAGTTCGACGGGGTCGTGCGGGAAGGGGCGCTGTACCACGCCGTGCGCGCGTACCGGAACAACCAGCGGCAGGGCACCCACGCCACGAAGACGCGGGCGGAGGTGTCGGGCGGCAACCAGAAGCCGTGGCGGCAGAAGGGCACCGGCCGGGCCCGGCAGGGCTCCACGCGCTCCCCGCACTGGGTGGGGGGCGGCGTCGCGTTCGGTCCCCAGCCGCGGAGCTATCGGACGGGTCTGCCCCGCAAGGTGCGCCAGTTGGCCCGGCGCTCGGCGCTGAACGCGCGCGCCGCGGCGGGTGGCATCCACGTGATCGAGGGCTTCGCGTTCCCGGCGCCCCGCACCCGCCAGCTGGCCGAGCTGCTCGGCACGCTCGGTCTCGCGGGCCGGAAGGTCCTGGTGCTCACGGCGGCGACGAACGAGAACCTGTATCTGTCGGGTCGCAACCTGCCGGACGTGCAGGTCATGCGGTACGCGGACGCCGCGGCGTACGACATCCTGTGGGCGGACGCGCTGGTGGTGGAGCAGGCGGCTATCGGCGGCGCCCCCGGCGCGGCGGCGGAAGGCGAGGAAGGCGAGCCGACCCGGGCGCCGGCGCGGCGCCGCAGCGCCAAGGCCGCTCCGGCCAAGCGCGTGACGGGCCGGGCGGCGGGCCGGGCAAAGGCGAAGGCGGCCAAGCCCGCCACCAAGCGGGCCGCCCCCAAGAAGCCCGCGGCCAAGCCGGCCGCGAAGGCCAAGAAGAAGAAGGACGGCGGCGATGCCTGATCTGTACCACACGATCGTGCGCCCCCTGCTCACCGAGAAGTCGCAGGGGCAGTACGCGGCGCACGTGGAGTACACGTTCGCGGTGCATCCGGATGCCAGCAAGACGGAAATCCGGAACGCCATCGAGCATCTGTTCGACGTTCATGTCGTGTCCGTCCGCACGATGGTGCAGCGGGCCAAGCTCCGCACCCGGGGCAAGACGTCCGGGGTGCGGCCGGCGTGGAAGAAGGCGCTCGTGCGGTTGCGCGAGGGCGACGCGATTCCAGGCGTGTTCGAGGTCTGAGATGGGTGTACGACAGTTCCGACCGACGAGTCCGGGCACGCGGCTGCGCTCCGTGTCCGACTTCGCGGAGGTCACGCAGTCCGAGCCCGAGCGGTCGCTGGTCGAGCCGCTGCGGAAGCGCGGCGGCCGCAACAACCAGGGCCACGTCACGACGCGGTTCCGGGGCGGCGGCCACAAGCGCCGGTTCCGGCGCGTGGACTTCCGCCGCAGCAAGCCCGGCATTCCTGCCCGGGTGGCCTCGATCGAGTACGACCCGAACCGGACGGCCCGGATCGCGCTCCTGGTCTACGCGGACGGCGAAAAGCGCTACATGCTGCACCCGAAGGGGCTCGCGGTGGGGGACACCGTGGTGTCCGGACCCGGCGCGGACATCCGCAACGGGAATGCGTTGCCGCTCCAGGAGATCCCGCTCGGCACGACGGTCCACTGCGTCGAGCTGAAGCCGGGCAAGGGTGCGCAGCTGTGCCGCTCGGCGGGCTCGAGCGCCCAGGTGGTGGCGAAGGAGGGGGGGCTCGTCACGCTGCGGCTGCGGAGCACCGAGGTCCGGATGGTGCCCGGCGTGTGCTGGGCCACGATCGGCGAGGTGGGCAACGCGGAGCACGAGCTGGTGCGCGTGGGCAAGGCGGGCAAGACCCGCTGGCTCGGGCGGCGGCCCCACGTGCGCGGCGTCGCGATGAACCCGGTGGATCACGCGCTGGGCGGTGGTGAAGGCAAGACGTCCGGCGGCCGGCCGGCCGCGTCTCCCTGGGGCAAGCCCGAGGGGCGGAAGACGCGCAAGACCAAGAAGCCGAGCACGCGACTCATCGTGCGCGGCCGCAAGCGTGGCAAGGCCACACAGTAAGCGGGAGCGGGGATGGCACGGAGCATCAAGAAGGGACCGTTCGTGGAGGTGTCGCTCCTCCGCAAGATCGAGCTGCTCAACTCGGCCAACGAGAAGCGGGTGCTCAAGACGTGGTCCCGGCGGTCGACCATCACGCCGGACTTCGTGGGGCACACCATCGCGGTGCACAACGGGAACAAGTTCGTCCCGGTGTACGTCTCGGAGAACATGGTGGGGCACCGGCTGGGCGAGTTTGCCCCGACGCGGCTGTTCCGCGGGCACACCGGCGCCAAGGCCGCGGCCGAGCGGGCTGCGGCGGCAGCTGCCGCAGCGGCCACGCCCGCCCCTGAGAAGCGGTAAGGAGCGGACCATGGCGGCGAGAGCGATTCAGCGCTGGGTGCGCCAGTCTCCGCGGAAGATGCGGCTGGTGGTGGACCAGATCCGTGGAGCGGACGTGAACTCGGCGTACGCACTGTTGAAGTTTTCGAAGAAGCGCGCGGCGAAGCAGATCGAGAAGGTGCTGAGGTCGGCCGTGGCGAATGCGGAGCAGGACGCCGAGCGGGAGAACCGGGCGTTCGACCTGGACCGGCTGGTGGTGTCCTACGCGGTGGTCAACGAGGGCCCCGCGCTGAAGCGGTTTACGCCGGCGGCGCACGGGCGCGCGACGCCCATCCGCAAGCGGATGAGCACCGTCGAGATCCGCGTGGCGGACAAGAGGGAGGCATAGTGGGCCAGAAGACCCATCCCTACGGATTCCGGCTGGGGATCGTCAAGCCATGGCGGTCCCGCTGGTTCGCGCGGGGCGACATGCCGGCGCTGCTCAAGGAAGACGAGCTCGTCCGGCGCTATCTGAAGACGCGGCTGGGGCACGCGGCCATCTCGGACGTCCACATCGACCGGCGGCCGGGCAAGGTGGCGGTCACGATCTTCACCGGCCGGCCCGGCGTGGTGATCGGCAAGCGCGGCGCCGAGGTGGACAAGCTCCGGGACGAGCTGGCGCAGCTCACGGGCAAGGAGATCGGGATCAACGTCGAGGAGATCAAGCGTCCCGAGATCGACGCCCAGCTGGTCGGCGACAACGTGACGCACCAGCTGGTGCAGCGCGTGTCGTTCCGGCGGGCCATGAAGCGCGCGGTCCAGAGCGCCATGCGCATGGGGGCGCAGGGGATCAAGATCCGCTGCTCCGGCCGCCTGGGCGGCGCCGAGATCGCGCGGAGCGAGGTCTACCACGAGGGTCGGGTGCCGCTCCACACCCTGCGCGCGGACGTGGATTACGCCACCAGCACGGCGAAGACGACCTTCGGCACGATCGGCGTGAAGGTCTGGGTATTCAAGGGTGAGGTCGTGGATGACGCCCGCGGCCGCACGTACAGCACGGGGGCGTAACCCATGCTCGCGCCGAAGCGGGTCAAGTACCGCAAGATGATGAAGGGTCGCATGCGCGGGCATGCGACGCGCGGCGGGACCGTGTCGTTCGGCCATTTCGGGCTGCAGGCGACGGAGCCGGGCTGGATCACGAACCGCCAGATCGAGGCGGCCCGGGTGACGCTCACCCGGACCATGAAGCGCGGCGGCAAGATCTGGATCCGGATCTTCCCCGACAAGCCGATCACGAAGAAGCCGGCTGAGACGCGTATGGGGAAGGGCAAGGGCAATCCGGAGGGGTGGGTGGCGGTGGTGAAGCCGGGCCGGGTCATGTTCGAGCTCGAGGGCGTGACGGAGCCGGTGGCCCGGGAGGCGCTCAAGCTCGCGGCCGCCAAGCTCCCGGTGGCGACGCGGTTCGTGGTGCGGGAGGACGGTTAGCCATGGCGCTCAAGGATACGGAACGGAAGCCGGTGGACCTGGCGGCCCTGCGCGAGCTGACCGACGACGAGCTGCGCACGGAGCTGGCGGCGCTGCGGGAGGCGCAGTTTCGCCTGCGGTTCCGGGCGGCGACGGAGGACATCTCCGCGGACAATCCGATGCGGTTCCGGACGATGCGCCGCAACATCGCGCGCATCGAGACGGTGATGCGGGAGAGGACGCAGGCATGAGCGAGCAGACGACGTCCCGGCTGCGCCGGAAGACGCGGACCGGTGTGGTGGTGAGCGACAAGATGACGAAGACCGTCATCGTGGAGCTTGGCCGCCGCTTCGCCGATCCGACCTACGGGAAGCAGGTGAAGCGGACGAAGCGGGTCGCCGCCCACGACGAACAGGGGGCGAAGACCGGCGACACGGTGCGTCTCATGGAGACGCGCCCACTGTCGCGGACGAAGCGCTGGCGGGTCGTGACGATCCTCCAGCGGGCCCGCTAGGGGCGGGGGAGGAACCGTGGTTCAGCAGGAGACGATCCTCAAGATCGCGGACAACTCCGGCGCCCGGAAGGCGCTGGTGATCCGCGTGCTCGGCGGCAGCGGGCGCCGGTACGCGGGGCTCGGCGACATCGTCGTGGTCGCGATCAAGGACGCGCTGCCCACCGGGCAGGTGAAGAAGGGCGAGGTCGCCAAGGCCGTGGTCGTGCGGACCGCCAAGGAAACGCGGCGCCGGGACGGGAGCTACATCCGGTTCGACGAGAACGCGGCGGTGCTCATCAACGACCAGGGTGAGCCGCGCGCGACCCGCATCTTCGGCCCCGTCGGCCGCGAGCTGCGCGAACGGAAGTTCATGAAGATCGTGTCGCTCGCGCCGGAGGTGATCTGATGAAGCCGCTGGTCTACAAGAAGGCGCGGCGTTCGCGGACGACCACCGTCACGCGGACCCGGATGCGGGTCACGAAGGGCGACCGCGTGCGGGTCGTGCGTGGGGAGGAGGCCGGCAAGGAAGGCACGGTGCTCCGGGTGCTGCCCAAGACGAACCGGGTCGTGATCGAGGGCGTGAACGTCGTGAAGCGGCACCGCAAGCCGACGCGGGCGGACGAGGAGGGCGGGATCATGCAGATGGCCGCGCCCGTGCACGCGTCGAACGTGATGCTGCTGGACCCGAAGTCGGGCGCGCCGACTCGGATCCGGCGGAAGAGGAACCCGGACGGGTCGATCGAGCGCCTCGCGGTCAAGTCGGGGCAGCCGATCCTGAGGAAGCGCTAGGCCATGGCCAAGACGAAGACGAAGGACGCGCAGGGCGCGGCCCCGGCCAC
>DAINBS010000251.1:0-5197 GCA_036732805.1 Gemmatimonadales bacterium
CGCGTCCATCCCCTCGAGCCGCGGCCCGATCATCTCGTTGACGTTCTTCACCGCGTCACGGACACCCTTGCCCAGGTAGCGGCTCTTGTCGCCGTCCCTGAGCTCGAGCGCCTCGTTCTCGCCGGTGGACGCCCCGCTCGGCACGGCCGCGACGCCTTTGGCGCCGCTCGACAGGATGACCTCGGCCTCGACCGTGGGATTGCCGCGGGAATCGAGGATCTCGCGGCCGGTGACTTCGATGATGGTGCTCATGGCCTGTCCGTTCGCCGTTAGCCGTTCGCCGTTCGCCGTTGGCCGTTAGCCGTTAGCCGTTAGCCGTTGGCCGTTAGCCGTTAGCCGTTAGCCGTTGGCCGTTGGCCGTTAGCCGTTAGCCGTTGGCGGTGTACTGCTAACTGCCAACCGCTAACCGCATTATCGGATTGAAGGCTACAATGGCGAACGGGTTCGTGGGAGCGGGCCCGTCAGTTGCGGAGGGCGTTCGCCACGTGCTGGCGCCAGGCGGTGCCCTCTGAGGGGGCATCGGGCCAGCGCCAGTGGAGGTACTCGCTCGGGGGAGCCACGAGGTGACGCACCAGCCTTCCGGTCTGCGGCGCGTCGGCGAACAGGTACCGGCGCCAGATCAGCGAGCGGGTGAGCGTCATGTGGGCTGCGTGGCGCGTGACGTTCCTGGCCGCCCAGGCAATCCACGGCTTGAGCCGCAGGCGCCCGAGCGCCCGGCGGCCGCGCCAGTCGTCGGGACTCAGCCGGACGCCCCGCAACGGATACAGCATCAGCTCGTCCACCATCACCCGGCCGATCACCCGCAATGCGCGCTCGACCCCGAGCACGCGCGCCAGCTTGGAGAGCTGCTGCCCGCCGTCGTTCGGCACCGCCTGCCAGAGCAGCACCAGATCGAGCAGGCCGCGGACATGCATCAGGTCGTGCCGCACCAGGTGATGCAGCACGAGCGCCGCATGGTGCTCGTCGGACAGCACCGGGAGGCCGCGCTCGCGGTCCACCTCCGCCCACACCATCGGCGGCAGGATGATCTCCTCCTCCGGGAGCACCGTCGCCAGCGACTCGAGTCCCCAGTGCACGTCCACGAGCACGTCGGGCGCCTTGTCCTCGCCGGATACGTCGGGGCGGAACATCGTGAGTCCGGGCCGGCCTCGCGCGGGCGCCCAGCGTCCCGGGTCACCCAGCTCGATGTACCCGAGGCTGTGGAGCACCGGCACGGCCTCACTGTAGTGATCGAGGTCGATGAGAAGGTCAACGTCCGCGAGCTGCCGCTCGTCGAGCCGGTAGAACCGGCCGAGCAGGGCGATGCCCTTGAAGAAGCAGTGCCGGATACCCGCCTCGGCCAGCCCGCGACTCAGCTCGCGCGCCTCCTTGCGGAGCCGGGCGCCCCGCTCGAGCCAGCGCCCCGGCGGGGGCACCTCGTCCCCGGCGTCCTGGCCATCGGCGCCGGCCACGTGCCGCTCGAGGAATCGCCGGACGCCGAACCGCCCCGCCAGCTCGAGGCCGGGGTCGGGCCCGCCCAGCTTCATTCCACGGGCGACTTCACAGAACGCCCGGTACAGGCGCTCGTTCACTGCGGCGACGGGAGGCATCGTCATGCAAGCTACGGTGGGGGCGGTGAAATGAAAGGGACGGACTGTGACGGGAGCGACTCGCGGCGCCGACTCCGGCTGGGCTACTGGTCGAAGACCACGTCCTCCGAGGCCGCCCGCATCCTCAGAATCGCCGCATGGGTGCGGTGCAGCAGGGTCTCGCGATCGTCGTAGGTCATGCCGGCCGTCACGATGGCGTCGTCGAACCGGATGGTGATGGGCTGCGGTCGCAGCAGCACGTGCGCCTTGGGCAGGATGCGGAAGGTGTTCGAGACGTACACGGGAACCACGGGGACCTGGGCGGCGAGCGCGAGCACGAACGGGCCCTTCTTGAACGGCAGCAACCGACCGGTCCGACTGCGCGTCCCCTCCGGGAACACGACCGTCGAGAGCCCATCCCGTATCCAGGCCGCGACCTCCTCATACGCCTCGATGGCCTGCGCGCGGTTCTGCCGGTCGATGTAGATGTGGCCCGCGGCCTTCATGGCCCGGCCGAGGATGGGAATCGACGCAAACTCCTTCTTGGCCACGAACCGGAGCGTGCCGGGGACGGTGCCCGCCAGCGCCAGGATGTCGAACCAGGACTGGTGGTTGCATACATACACGACGGGCTGGTCGCGGGGCACCTTCTCGAAGCCCACGAGCGACACCCGGGTGCCCGCCACCCACAGCAGCCGCCGGGCCCAGGTGGTCTGCGTCCAGTCGTAGATGCCGCCGCGCCGCCACTTCACGCCCAGCAGTCCCGCCACGATGGCGACCAAGCCGTGCCAGATCGTGAGCGGGAGAATGGCCACGTAGTACCGCAGCGAGCACCAGATCCGATTCAGCATTGCGCGCAATCTACGTGATCGAGAAGTGCGAGAATCCGCCGCCGATGTCCCACGGCTTGCCCGCCCGGACCACCGAAACGCCGGTCCCCTCGGCGATCGCGCCGACGCACGTGAGCGGCAGATCGAATGCCCGCACGAACGCCCGCGCATCGGACTCCCCGAAGCTCGTCGGGAGCGCCACCAGCAGCTCGTACTCTTCCCCGCCCCGCAACGCGAGCACGATGCGTCGCTCTGCCGCGTCTGCCGCCCCTGCCGCGTCTTCCCCTGAACGTGAGGACGTGAGCACGTGAGGACGTGAGTCTCCTCCCACTCCCCCATGTACCGGTACCCTTTCCGCCTCGATCATCACCGCCACTCCCGACGCCGCGGCCAGGTGACCGGCATCGCCAACCAGTCCGTCGCTCACGTCCAGCATGGCGGTGGCACCATGATCGCGGAGCCACGCCGCCTCGGCGATTCGAGGAACCGGCCGGGCAAAGCGCGTCCGAACCCCCGGATGCGGCTGGTGACCCGCGTCCCACGCGGCAACCGCCGCTGCGGGCGCCCCCAGGGCTCCCGTCACCCACACCCGGTCACCGGCCCGCGCACCGCGCCGCCGCACCGGCCGGTCGGCTCGGCCGACGACGGTGACATCCACGGTGACGATGGGAGCCTGGACCAGGTCCCCGCCCCACACGGACGCGCCGGCGTAAGCAGCTGCCCGCGCGACACCCTCCATCAGGTCTTCGAGGAATGCGCCCTCCGATCCCGCCGGGACACCCACGGCCGCGAGCACGCCCAGGGGCTGTGCCGCCATCGCGGCGAGATCCGAGAGGGCCGCGGCGCACGCGCGCCACCCGATCTCCTCCGGGGTCAGCCAGTCGCGCCGGAAATGCGTGCCCTCGATGACGAGATCACACGAGAAGGCGAGCGGGGCCCCGTCCACCTCGACCAGGGCCGCGTCGTCGCCGACGCCGGACACGCGCTCGCCGAGTCGCGCGAACACCGCGCGCAGCCGGTCGAACTCGCCGCCCGGGCCGAGTGGCGTGAGTGGAGGTCTGCTCATCGGTCGAGAACGTCCCTGGTGAACCGCACCAGACCGGCGTGTGTGGCGAGCCAGATGTAGCGATCCGTCACCGCAATCCCGCGCACGGGTGCGGGGGCGTCGCGGGGCACCGGAAACGGAATGACGGACTGCGCGGCGAGCCGCACGCGCGCGAGCCCGCCCGCGCCGCCCACCCACAGCCCGCCGGCATCCCCGGCGAGCGCGTAGATGGGGGCCACCTCGCTGAGATACCGTTCCACGTGCCACGGCCCGGCACCCGCCCGCCACAACAGCCGGTTGTGCGTCGCGGCGACGACGGTGTCGCCGAGCATCGCGAGCGCCACGATCGCGTCGCGCAGCTCCGCGAGGGTATCGGCGCCGGGCGCGGCGAACACCTGACCATCGGGGGCAGCGAGCCCCAGACCGTCCGTGAACCCCACCCACGCGGAATCCCCTGCCGCGGCAAGCGCGAGCACCGGGGCCAGCGGACCTTCGCTGCGCCGCACCTCGAACGAATCCGCGGGCACGAACGCGAGGCCCAGCGCGGTTCCCACCCACACGCCCGCCGGCCCGGCGGCCAGGGCAAAGACGTCGTCGTCGGGCAGACCATCGACCGTCTGGATGCGGCGTGTGGCAACGCCGGGCTCGATCCGCACGATGCCCTGATCGGTGCCCGCCCAGATCTCCTCGCCGTGAGCGACGAGCGCGCGCACGACCCCGGCGCGGAACCCCGTGCCGCGCGGACCCTCCTCGTACGCAAACCGCTGGAGATCGTCCGACACCCAGGTGAGACCGCTGCGGCGACTCTGTTCGTCCGATCCCACCCACACCCCGTCGCCCACGGCCAGGACGGCGCCCACACCGGTGCTCAGCAACCCAGCGGGCACGGGCTCGATCAGGGCCACGAGGGCGTCCACGCGAACGAGCCCCATGCCGTTGGTGCCGAGCCAGTACTCTTCCACTCCCGGCACCACCGCCGCGCTGGTGAATCGGTAGCTCCGCAGCCGGTCGTCGAGCAGCGCGTTTGCCCCCATCGTGCGCAGGAACGGCAGCCGCGCTTCGGCCTCCCGAACGCCGAGCGGGGTCACGAACCGACCCGCAGAAGGAGGCCCGGACGGGATCAGCATCAACCCGCCGCGCGGCAACTGCTGCCACCCCGCGGCGGTGAGGATGTAGAGTCCGCCGAACGGGTCGTCGCGATCGAAGGCCAGGTTTCGGACCCCCCCCGCCACCGGGTACACGTCGAAGGTCCGGAGCATGGGCTGGTAGCGAATGACGGACGTCGCGGTCCCGAGCCACACCGCCTCATCCGCCGGGTCGGCGAGGGCCACCGTAACCGGCTCCCGCGGGTACCCGTCCGCCACGGTGACCGGCGGGGCCCACTGGCGGAACACCCGGTCGTACATGCCAAGGCTGGTCGCGGTCGCGACGTACACGCGGCTCTCGGTGGCCGCGACGGCAACCACCACGCTCTGATCGGCAATGATGACGCGCTCATCTTCGCGCCAGAAGCCGGCCTGAGCCGCGAGCGGCATCGCGCCCGCGGCGGCGAGCGCCAGGGACAGGGGGACCGCGCGTGTCACGAAACGACGGGCGGATCGAGCGTCAGGAGCACGGGCGGCGCCGGGGGTGCGGGTGCGCCGAGCAGCGTCCAGACGTCCGGGTAGGCCCCCACCACGTCCTCGGGTCGCGTGCCCCGCACACCGCGCCGCTCCGCCAGCAGGTCCGCCGCGCGGCCCATCACGTGGGCGCCC
>DAINBS010000252.1:0-5178 GCA_036732805.1 Gemmatimonadales bacterium
CGTGGCTGCCCTTTCGTCCGGCGGAGCGCCCATCGCCCAGCTGCCGTTCGGGGCGCCGGCCACGGGGGTGAACATCACCAGCATCCCGCCCGGTGCCTACTTCGTGCGCCTGGCCGCCACCAACTCCGGCGGCGTCAGTCCCTTCTCGAACGAGGTCACGGTGAACGTGGCGGGCCCGCAGGTTCCCGGCGCGCCGACGATGAACCCGGCCACGGTCGGCGGCGGCACAGTGGGACTGTCGTGGTCGGCGCCGACGACCGGCGGTGCGCCCACGAGCTACCAGGTCGTGGCATCGCTCACGTCGGGCGGGGCGGCCGTCGCCACGCTCAACGCGGGCGCAGCCACCTCGATCGCAGTGCCGGCCCCGCGGGGCACCTACTTCGTGCGCGTGCGCGGCCTGAATGCCGTGGGGGCTGGACCGCTCTCGAATGAGGTGACGGTGGTGGTTCCGTAATCACTGCTTCAACGTCACGCTGAAGCGAACGGGCACCTTCGCGGGCGAGTAGCACACCTTGTCGTCACACGCCTGGTACTCCAACTGGCCGGCAATCGTCACCGACGATTGGCCGGCCAGTGCCTTCTTCGCTTCGGGCGTGTCGAGGATGGTCACCTCGCGCGCCAGGCGGAAGGTCTTCGAGTAGACCTCCACCGTCTCGTTCAGCGGCTCGAAGTGGTACTTCTCGGAAGGCGGATACTTCGTCGGCTCGACCCGCAGCCAGGGCTGCGCCTCGATGGCCAGCCCCACCACCTGGTAGTCGTGCTTGCCCGGTGCGTAGACGTGCATCGCGGGGCGGGGCGTCACGTCGAGCGTCACGGTCAGGCGATCGCCAGGCCGCGCCAACAGGCGGCTGATGCTCGAGTCCACCGTCACGTGATTCGTGCGGGCACGCACCGCGTCGCCAAACGGGTTGGGAACCGGAGCGGGTGCTTGTGCGGATGAGACGGTTCCCGAGGCGGTCACGAACAAGGCCAGCAACAGGCGGAACATGGTTGTCCGACAGGGTACGCCGTCCCGGCGCGCGCAGGCAACCCGTGCGCGATAGTCTGCGCCCGGCGAGTGGGATAAAATCCCCCGGTCCCTCATGCTCAGACGTTTTGTCCTTGCCGCGGTCCTTGCATGCCTCACGCCAGTTCTCGTCACGGCCCAGCAGACCCGCGCCGAACTGCTGGAGCAGCAGCGCGCCGAGCGCGCCAGGCAACTGCAGCCGTACGTCCCGTCCAAGCTCGAGAAGGGGCTGCTGTACCTGGAAAACAAACGGGTCCTCGAGCGGCTGGGCGCGGGCTTGAGCGGCATCTATCCCCGCATCGGCGGGTTCACCACGGGCAGCGGATTTGCTCTGGGCGCCGGCATCCGCTACGCCCTGCCCGGCACCGACTCGTTCGAGGTGGATGTCTCGGGCGCCGCGTCCACCAAGGGCTACCAGGCCCTCGACTTTCGCGTGCGCGCGCCCGCCCTGCTGGCCGGACGCCTGGAGCTCGACGGCGGCACCCACTGGTGGGATTACACGCAGGAGGACTACTTCGGGCTCGGCGAGTCGGACCGTGGCAATCGCACCAGCTACCGGTACGAGGCGCTGCTGGTGAACATGGCCGCGAGGGTGCGCGTCAATCGATGGTTCTCGGTGGGCGAGGAGTTCGGCTATCTGCGGCCCGACATCTCGTCCGGCACCGACACGCGCATGCCGTCCATCGAGGAGGTCTTCACGGACGAAGAGGCGCCCGGCCTCACCCGCCAGCCACGCATGGTCTTCACACGCACCTTCCTCGATTTCGACTATCGCGACCAGCCGGGCAACACGCGCAGCGGTGGCCGGGTGCTGCTGCAGCTGGGTGCGGGACGGGATCAGGACCCCTCGCACGAATTCAGTTACCGGCGGGCTGACGTTGACGTGATCCACGTGTTCCCCATCTTCGACAAGAAGCGCACCTTCGCGGTCCGCCTGAGCGCCGCACACGTCGACCCGCTCACCGCCTTCGGACGCGTCCCGTTCTTCCTGTCACCCACCATCGGCGGCAACCGGACCCTCCGCAGCTATCGCGAGCTTCGCTTCCGCGACGCCACCTACGTGCTGCTCAATGGCGAATACCGGTGGGAGGCCTTCGCTGGCCTCGACATGGCCCTGTTCTGGGATGGCGGCGACGTGGGCACCACGCTCCGGGACATTTCCCGCGACCAGTTCAAGACCGGCTGGGGGTTCGGCCTGCGGTTCAACACCAACCGCTCGGTGTTCATGCGCCTCGACGCGGGCTTCGGCGGTCCCGAGGGATCGCGCATCTTCTGGACGTTCAACCCGGTCTTCTGAGAACCGCGACACCGCCATGCCCTCCCCCGCACCGCTCCGCCTCGCCGCCGTCTTCGCTGCCGCGCTGGTGGCCCCGGCCCTGGCCGGCCGCGCGGCCCAGCCCACCTATTTCCCCGACGATCCCATTGCCGTGGATCCCGAGACCCAGGATGCGCGCCAGGTCCGCGAGTGGGACCTGAGCGACATCTACGACTTCGTCGAGCACACGTTCCTCGGCCCCGGCGACCAGACCGCCCGCCCGGCCGTCAACGTCAACACCATCGACGAGGTGCCCGACTCGAGCTGGTTCACCAACCGCGCCGGGTCGCGCCCGCTCACGGTGGACGAGGTGCGGCGCGGCCCCGACACCACCAATGGCCCCGCGCCCGGCAAGTGGACCGTCGTCTCCGGGAAGAGCGACGGCATCACGCCGGGCTTCACCATTCGGGATACCGCCGGCGTCACCTGGTTCATCAAGTTCGACCCCGATTCGAACCCCGAGATGGCGACGGGCGCCGAGATGGTCTCCACCAAGCTCTTCTGGGCACTCGGCTTCCACGTCCCCGAGAACCACCTCGCGGTGCTCAGGCGCGAGAACCTGGAGATTGCCCCCGACGCCACCATTCGCGACCTCAGGGGCCGTCGCCGCCTGCTCACCGACGACGACGTGAAGCTGCTCTTGACACGCGGGGCGCGAAACGAGGACGGCTCGTTCCGCGTCGTGGCCAGCAAGGCGCTGGAGGGCAGCCCCGTCGGCCCCTTCCGCTATTACGGGACGCGGCCCGACGACCCGAACGACATCCACCCGCACGAGCACCGGCGCGAGCTGCGCGGGATGCGCGCGTTCGCGGCGTGGCTCAATCATGACGACTCGCGCAGCATCAACTCGCTCGACACGCTGGTCGAGCGCGGCGGCCGGCAGATCGTGTGGCACCACCTCATCGACTTCGGGTCCACGCTCGGCAGCGGCAGCCTGTACGCGCAGAAGTCGCGCGCCGGCAACGAGTACGTGTGGGAGGCGCGGCCCACCGTCGTCACCGCGCTCACGCTGGGCCTCTACGTGCGCCCGTGGATCCGGGTCCACTATCCCGACATCAAGTCGCTGGGCAAGATCGAAGCGGCCTTCTACCAACCCGAGGCGTGGAAGCCGGAATATCCCAATCCCGCCTTCGACAACGCGCGCCCGGACGACTTGTTCTGGGCCGCGCGCAAGGTGATGGCCGTCTCGGACGACGTGATCCGCGCCGCGGTCGACCTGGCGCAGTACTCGGACCCGGCCGCCACCACCTATCTGGCGGACGTGATCATTGCCCGGCGCGACAAGGTGGGCCTGGCGTGGCTGACGGGCGTGAATCCGCTGGTGGACTTCACCCTCTCGGCTGCAGGCGCTCTCACCTTCCGCAACATCGCGGCGGACACGAGGCGCGCGCCGCCGGCGCAGTCGTACGAGGCGCAGTGGGCGCGGTTCGACAACGCCACGGGCACGGCGACAGCGGCTGGGCCGCGGCAGACATCCACCACGCTGTCGTTCCAGGCGCCTCCCGACGCCCTGGCCGGAGAGTTCGTGCAGGTGGCGGTGTCATCCGTCTCGTCCACGCACCCGGCGTGGGCTCCCCCCGTCACGGTTCGCTTCCGCAAGGGTGCTGGCGGGTGGTCGCTCGTGGGGCTGCAACGCCTTCCCGACAAGCCCGCGTCTGGGACGTCCCGGTGAGCGAAGCCCCACAACGACGCGCATTGGTTGCGGAGGACGATCAGGACATCGGCCAGTTGCTGGCCCTGTATCTGCAGAAGGCCGGCTTCACGCCCACAGTGGTGACCAACGGCCGCGACGTGGTGCCGCGGGTGAAGCGCGAGCCGCCGGACGTCATCATCCTGGACGTGATGATGCCGGGCATGGACGGCCTCGATGTCTGCCGCGCGCTCAGGGCCGATCCCGACACCGCCGCCGTCCCGGTGATCATGCTCACCGCCAAGGGCGAGGAATCGGACCGCATCGTCGGGCTCGAGCTGGGCGCGGACGACTACATCACCAAACCGTTCAGCCCCAACGAGGTCATCGCGCGCGTGCGGGCGCTGCTGAGGCGCGCCCATCGGGTCGCGCCGGACGATCAGCGCATCGTCTACGGCCCCCTCAGCATCGACGTCGAGCGCCACGTGGTGAAGGCGCACGGCGAAGACGTGAAGCTGACGGCCAAGGAGTTCCTGTTGCTCCAGTACCTGATGGAGCACCGCGGGCGCGTGCTCTCGCGCGACCTGCTGCTCTCGGACGTGTGGGGCTATTCCTACACGGGCGGGACGCGCACCGTGGACGTGCACGTGCGCCGCCTGCGCGAGAAGGTGCCGTTCCTCGCGGACGCGATTGTGGCCGTCAAGCAGTTCGGCTATAAGCTGGTGGACCCCCCACCCCGCTGACGCCGCCCGTGTCTTCCCTCATCCTCGCCGCGCTTGCCGGTGCCGCCGTCGCCACGATCGTGGCGGTGATCCTGGTACACCGCGACCGCCACCGCCGCGCGCAGCGGGCCGCGGCCATGCAGGCCGTGGCCAGGCGCTACGCGCTCGGCGACCTGAGCCGCCCCGCGCCGGACTATGGGGACGACGACCTGGGCAGCGTGGCCAGATCCATGGACGCGGCGGCGCATGAACTGGGCCGGCGGCTGGGCGAGCTCGCGCGCGACCGCGCGCGCATGGAGGCCATCCTGGCCAGCATGGTCGAGGGCGTGCTGGTGGTGGACGAGCAGGGCCGGCTGCAGCTGGTGAACGAGGCCGCGCGGTACCCGCAGACCACTCCGCTCCCTCGCCACGGCTGGCACAATGTCCACACCCATGGCCGAGATCCGCAAGAGCTTCCACGACCACCTCGCCGGCAGGTAAACTTCATTTCGGGCAGCGCACCTGG
>DAINBS010000253.1:0-5159 GCA_036732805.1 Gemmatimonadales bacterium
ACGGTGTCCGCCACGAACCGCCACTGCAGCCATCCGCCGGTCCCCGGCATCGTCGCCCGGCCGGCGGCGAGGTCGTCCGTGGTGACGACGTGGACGACGGTGTCGGACCGTTCGGCGCGTGCGAGGCGCTCCCGGATGGGCTCCGGCAGCACCTCCCGGGCATTCTCGAGCCTGCCCGTGGCGCTCACGATCCACCCGGCCGGCACCTCGACGGTCAGGTCGTAGCTCCCGAACCCCGCGTAGAACTCGGCGTTCCCCATGTAGGCGTCCGTGTGCCAGCCGTCCACGTCGTCCAGCACGGCCAGCTGCGGATACCAGTACGCGATGTGAAACAGGTCGTCGCCGCTCCAGCCCATGCGCCCCGCCCCCGACTGCGGTACGCGAAACGCCCACTCGATGTCCAGGGTGAGCGCCTGTCCGGGCCGTAGGGGGTCTCGCAGGCGCACCCCCACGGTGGTGCCGAACACCTCGTAGGCTGGACCCTGATCAAGGGGCCCGGGCTGAACCGTCTGGCCCGCCACCGCGACGCGCGTGATCTCGACCCCGCCCGTGACCTCCTGGGGTTCGAGCCGTACCGCACCCGGTGCGTGGAGGTTCTGCGCCAGCTGCAGCGCCACCACTGGCAGCGGGTTGGGTGAGCGATTGTGGAACTGGATCGTGGCGCGGCCGGTCACGCGCCGTGCCTCCGGATCGAGCGAGGCGAAGAGCGTGTAGTCAGTCCACTGCTGCCAATACGCGGGTCCGGGCTCCCCTGTCGCCGTGCGGGTCCCGCGCTCGATGGCCCGCTGGAACTCGGCGGGCGGCGTCACCGGATACGGCAACGGGCGCTGCGCGAAGGTGGTGGATGTGGCCAGCGGCAACAGCATCAAGGCGAGCGCGGCTCGGAACACGGATCCTCCATCGAACCCGGTGGGAGTGCTGGGATCGGGTGTGTAAAGTACCGCCGCCGAGAAGGGGGCCGGCTTACTTCGTCAGACAGCGCGGAGACGGGTAGCTGTGAAAGGCCGGGAGGAGTCGCCGAGACGCGAAGACGCCAAGTGGCTTCGAGAGTCGAGTAGCGAGGCCCTCACGCCTCGTCACTGAGAACCACTGCGCGTCTCGGCGTCTCCGCGTCTTTCGTGGTGCCTGCCGGAGGCCGACCCTCCGGCCACGCCGATCACGACAGGCACGGCCGCGCCTCACGGCGCAAGAAGAACGGGGCCCCCGCACGTCGCGAAAGCCCCGTCCAACCGATCCCGGGCGCCACTCAGCCCCCGCGGCCGCGCGCGACCTGGCGCTCTTCGCCGCTCTCGAAATAGACCCGGTTCTTTTCGATGTAGCTCTTCCACTCCGGGGGCACGTCCTCTTCGGGGAAGATGGCCGAAACCGGGCACTCCGGTTCGCAGGCCCCGCAGTCGATGCACTCGTCCGGGTGAATGTAGAGCTGATCCTCGCCCTCGTAGATGCAGTCTACGGGGCACACATCCACGCAGCCGCGGTCCTTGGTGTTGAGGCACGGCTCGGCAATGACATAAGGCATGACAGGCGCTCCCAACAGACAATCAAGTGACCTTCGTGACGCGGAATGTGAGAACGCGTGGCTGGGGTGTCAAGCCCGCGGTTGCCGCCGTGTGAGGGGGCCGTGACATTACCCCGATGCGGATTGCTTCGCTGCTCGCCAGCGCCACCGAAATCGTCTGCGCGCTCGGTCTCGACGAAACCCTCGTCGCCATATCGCATGAGTGCGATTACCCCGCACGGATCCTGGACAGGCCCCGCGTGAGCCGGCCGCGGTTCGACCCGGCTGGACTGTCGAGCGGCGCCGTCGATGCCGCGGTGCGCGCCACTCTGGCCCGCGACGGAAGCGTATACGCGCTCGACGAGCCGGCGCTCAGGGCCGTGGCGCCGGACCTCATCCTCACGCAGGCCGTCTGCGACGTGTGCGCCGTGCCGACCTCGCTCGCCGAGCAGGGGGTCCGCGCGCTCGGCGGACGGGCGCGCGTGCTCTCCCTCGACGCCCACGGCGTGGAGGGGATCCTCGACACGATTCGTCAGGTGGGCGAGGCGGCGGGCGCCGCCGACCGGGCGCATGCGGTGGTGGCGGCACTGCAGGCCAGGCTCGACACTGTTCGGAGCCGCGTCGCCCGGCTGCGGCGCCCCCGGACCCTCGTGCTCGAGTGGCTGGCGCCGGTCTTCGTGCCGGGGCATTGGGGCCCGGAGATGGTTGCGCTGGCCGGGGGCGAGAACGTCGCCGGCACGGCGCGCGAACGCTCCCGCCAACTCGCCTGGGCCGATTTGGACCGCGTGGATCCCGACGTACTGGTCATCCCTCCCTGCGGCTACGGGTTGGCGCAGGCGCGCGCGGAGGCGGATGCCCATCGGGAGCGACTGATGGCGGTGGCGCCGCGGGCGGTCGCCGAAGGACGGGCCTGGGTGGCGGACGGATCGGCGTACTTCAACCGATCAGGCCCGAGGGTGGTGGATGGCGTGGAGATCCTCGCGGCAATCCTGCACCCCGAGGTGTTCCCGGAGGTTGACCTCACAGGCCGCGCGGAACGCTGGCCCGGGTGACCTGGCCCCTCCGGGAAATGGCGGGAACCCGTTACCTTCCGAAAAGCCGACAGATTCACTCGATGCTCCCCCAGCCGGAGTGAAGCAGGATGCGTTATGACCCCCGCCTCGCGCAGCCGATGCGCGAGGAGTTGACCAAGATCGGATTCCAGGAGCTGCTGACCCCGTCCCAGGTGGACGAGGCGTTGGCGGTCAACGGTGAGACGGTGCTGCTCGTGGTGAATTCCGTGTGCGGGTGCGCCGCAGGCAAGGCCCGCCCGGGCGTTACCCTGGCCCTGCAACAGGGCCCGAAGCCCGACCGCCTCGCCACGGTGTTCGCGGGGATGGAAATCGAGGCCACGCAGCGGGCCCGCGAGTACTTCGAGGGATACCCACCCTCGTCCCCCCAGATCGCGCTGCTCAAGAATGGACGCCTGCTCCACATGCTCGAACGCAAGGACATCGAGGGGCGGGACGCGCCGGAGATCGCCCGCGACCTGGTGGCGGCGTTCGAGGACTTCTGCGGCGGCCAGGCGGCGTAGGCGAAGAGGACTACCGCAGCAGCCTGCCGAACGCCGGGCGCAGAATCCCGAGTGCCTCGCGCAGCTCGTCCGCCCGATTCCCGAAGCCCAGCCGCAGCCACCCCGCCATGTTGAAGTGCTCGCCGGGCACGAGCAGGATGTCCTGCTCCGCGCGCACCCGCTCCACCAGGTCGAGCGAAGCCGGGCCCTTCGCGTACCGCGCGAAGCAGATGGCGCCGCAGTCGGGCGGCGTCCACGTGAAGGTGTCCCCGAACGACGCCAGCCACTCCGCGAGCACGGGGTAGTTCGTGTGCAGGATGTCACGCGTCCGGGCGAAGATCCGGGCGCGGTGGCGGATTGCGCACAGCGCCAGGTGATCCGCGACCGGACCGGGCCCGATCACCGTGTAGTCGTGGCGCTCGAGCAGCGCCGTTCGGAGATCAGGCGGACTCACGATCCACCCGATGCGGAGTCCGGGGAGTCCGTACGCCTTGGAGAGGCCGTTCACCACCAGCGTCCGCTCCCACGCGGCCCACCACGTTGGGGTGGGTGCGCCGCGGTGCTCGGCGCCCTGGTAGACCTCGTCCACGAGGAGCCACGCCCCGGCGGCACGCGTCCGCTCGAGGATCATGGTGCGGGAGGCGGCCGAGAGCACGTGCCCGGTGGGGTTGTTGGGATCGGTGACGACCACCACGTCCGTGTCCCGCGTGATCGCGCGGCTGATCTCGGCGGGATCCGGCTCCCAGCCGTGCGCGGGATCGAGCCAGAGTGGCGTCACCTGCGTCCCGAAGTTCTCCGCCAGCCCCCAGATCTGCATGTATGTCGGGGCGACGATCACGATCCGCCGGGCCTGCCGGAACAGTGCCCAGCACGCGCAGAAGTTGGCCTCCGCGCTGCCGATGGTCACGGTTACGTTGTCGGCGGTTGCTCCGGGGTAGAGCGCTGCGATGGCGTCCCGGAGGGCCTCGGAACCGTCGGACTGCCCGTAGCCCAGGCGCACGCGAAGCAGCTCGTCCGCTGACGCGCCGTCGAAGGCCAGCAGCTCGGCGACGGTCAGCGCGTGGACGCCGCTCTCGGAGAGGTTGATGCGCACCCGGTGCTCCCAGGTGCTCTGCCAGCGTTCAAGGGCGAAGGGGGTGAAGGACATGGGGGAGAAGATACGGGGAGGAGAGCAGGAGGGCAGGAGGGCAGGAGGGCAAGAGGGCAGAAAGGGCAGGGGGGACCCGCCCCTCCTGCCCTCACTGCCCTTACTGCCCTTCTCCCTCACCGCTTCCGAATCGCGATGTTCCCCGAACCGGTGTCGATCTGGATGTGGCCCGCGCCGGTGCCGATGGTTCCGCGTACCTCGTCCCGCTCCCACTGCCTGATCTGCAGCGCGAAGTCCACGGTGATCGTGCCGGAGCTCGTTTCCAGGTCGACCGTTGCGTCCACACCGTCAGGCATGCCCACGGTGACGTTGCCTGAGCCGGTATCCCCGGTAAGCGTGGCTGGCGCCCGTGTGAGCGTGAGGTCAACATCGCCGCTGCCCGTGTCCACCGTGATGGCCCGTGCCTGGACGCCCGTCCCTTCCACCGCGCCCGAGCCGGTGTCCACGCGAAGATCATCCGCGGCGACGTCCGTGAGCGTGACGTCCCCCGACCCCGTATCCACCACGAGCTGATCGCCGCGCACACCGCTCAAGGCCACGGATCCCGAACCCGTGTCGACAAAGGCGTCGCCTTCATGGCGGCGGACGCTCACCTCACCGGACCCGACGTCCACCACCAGGTTCCCCGCCGTGCGCTCCGTCGTCACCGCTCCGCTACTTCCGTCCAGCCGCAGGTCCCCCGTGACGCCGGTGGCCGAGAGCGGGCCGACGGCGAGGTAGACCGACACCTCGCGGCCGCTGGGGACGAGGATCCGGAGATCCGCGGACGCTTCGGTTCCGCTGCCGTCGGACGAAATCCGCACCCGCCGCCCGCTCTCACCCCGGTCGCCCCCGTCGCCGAACGTGCCGTCCGCGCGAACACGGATCTCGGTGCGGCCACTCCACCCTTCGGGCCCGAAGATGACATCTCCGCCGGGGTAAATGACCCGCAGGGTCTGGACCGGCCCGACGGGGCCCTGCTG
>DAINBS010000254.1:0-5130 GCA_036732805.1 Gemmatimonadales bacterium
CGACAACCTGCTCCGCTCGGGGCGGGTGGGCCGTGGACGGGCGTGGCTCGGCACGCTGCTCGACGTGAAACCGATCCTCGAGGTGGGCCAGGACGGGCGGATCATCCCGCTCGACCGGGTGCGGGGCCGGGAGGCGCTGCTCCCTCGCGTCCTGCGGCACCTGGAGCACCGCCTCACGCCGCGCCCCACGCAGTTCCGGATCGGGATCGCCCACGCGAGCGATCCGGAGGTCGCCGAGCGCCTCCGGTCGGACATTCTGGCCCGCTTCAGCCCGCGCGACTGCCTCGTGAGCGAGGTGACGTCGGCGCTGGGCGTGCACGTGGGACCGGGTGCGTGGGGGATCTTCTACCAGATCGAAGATCCGGCCCCGACGGCCTAGGGGGCGCCATCAAGCGGAAGGAACAAAAGCGGTCCCGGACCGTTACCACCACAGAGGGCACCGTCCGCGACGTGCGGCAGGCCCTCGCGGCGCTCGCCGATCTGAAGGCCCAGGACGTGATCGTGCTCGACCTTCGCGGGCTCAGCGACGCCACGGATTTCTTCGTGATCGCAACCGGGACGTCGGACACGCACGTGCGGGCGGTCGCGGATCACGTGATCGAGGCGATGGCGGGGTCCGGGGTGCGGCCACACCACGCCGAGGGTCTCGCCCAGGGACGCTGGGCCTTGCTCGACTTCGTGGATTTCGTGGTCCATGTCTTTCATCCGAGCCAGCGGGACTTCTATCAGCTCGAGCGGCTGTGGGGCGACGCCCCGCGGCTTGCGCTCGCGGCGTCCTGACGTGACCCGGCGTCGCCTGCTGGGCGCGCTGCTGCTCGCCGGCCTGCTGGCTCCCCCGGCCGAGGCGCAGTACTTCGGCCAGAACAAGGTCCAGTACCGCCACCTCAGGTTCTCGATCATCGCCACCGAGCACTTCGACGTCCACTTCTACGAAGAGGAGCGGACGGCCGCGCTCGACGCCGCGCGCATGGCCGAACGGGCTTACGGCCGGCTGTCCCGCATCCTGAACCACGAATACCGCGAGCGGCAGCCCATCATCCTGTTCGCGTCGCATTCGGAGTTCCAGCAGAACAACGTGACGGACATCGGCGAGGCCACGGGCGGCGTCACGGACGCCTATCGGCACCGCGTCATGCTCCCGCTCACGGGGTCGTACGACGACTTCGAGCACGTGCTCCAGCACGAGATGGTCCACCAGTTCCAGTACGACGTGTTCGCCCGCGGCCGGATCGGCGCGAGCATCCCGCGCCTGATCGCGGTCCAGCCGCCGCTGTGGTTGATCGAGGGCATGGCGGAGTACCTGTCGCTGGGCCCGGTGACGCCGCTGACGGCGGCCTGGCTGCGCAACGCCGCCCTCGAAGGCCACCTCCCGACCATCGAGCAGATGACGTACGACCCGTCGGTCTTCCCGTACCGCTACGGCCACGCCCTCATGGCCTACATCGGCGGGCGCTGGGGCGACGAGGTGATCGGGGAGATCCTGCACGCCGTGGCGGCCGCCGGCGTGGAGGCCGGATTTCGCCAGGCGCTGCACCTGTCGCTGGAGGAGCTCTCGGCCGAGTGGCACTACGACGTGCGCCGCACCTACCTGCCCAGCATCGCCGACCACCAGCCCGCCCGGCTGTTCGCGCGGCCGGGCCTGACCGAGCGGCGCACCGGCGGCTCGATGCACGTGTCGCCCGCGATCTCGCCGGACGGGACCCGGGTGGCGTACCTGTCCGAAGGCCGGTCGTACTTCGTGGACCTGTGGGTCGCGGACATCGAGACGGGTCGCGTGCGGGGACGGCTGTCGAAGAGCGCCTTCAACGCGGGGCTCGAGAACCTCCGGTATCTCTACTCCAGCGGCTCGTGGTCGCCCGACGGGCAGTCGTTTGCCATCGCCGCGAAGCGCGGGCCGCGGGACGACATCGTCATCTTCGACATGCGCCGCGGGCGCATTGCCCGGCGCATCGCGCTGCCCCTGCACGGCGCCACCACGCCCTCCTGGTCGCCGAACGGCGAACAGCTCGTGTTCACGGGCTACGACGGCGGGCTCACCGACCTGTTCATGGTGAACGCCGACGGGACGGGACTGCGGCGCCTCACCAGCGACCGCTACGCGGACCTCCAGCCCGCCTGGTCGCCCAACGGTCGCACCGTCGCGTTCGTGACCGACCGCGGCCCCGAGACCGACTTCGATCGACTCGAGTTCGCCCCGCTCAGGCTCGCGCTCTACGATGTCGCGTCGGGCACCATCACCGTGCTGTCCCAGCAGCAGGGGCGGAACATCAACCCGCAGTGGGCGCCCGACGGCCGTTCGGTGGCGTTCGTCTCCGACCGCACCGGCATCGCCAACGTCTTCCTGTACAACCTGGACGACGGGGCCGAGTACCAGCTCACCAACGTGTTCACCGCGGTTTCCGGGATCACCGAGCTGTCGCCGGCCATCTCGTGGGCCCAGCAGGCCGACCGCCTGGCGTTCACGGTCTACGAGGGGCCCGACTTCACCTTCGACGTGTACTGGCTCGACGACCCGCGCGCGCTGAAGCGGCAGCCGTGGTCCCCGCCGGGCGCGCCCGCGCTCGTGGCGCGGGCGGAGCTTCCGGCCGGCGCGCCGGCGGGACCGGCGCCCCTCACCCCCGCCGGCATCCTCGGACTGGTGGCGTCCGGGGCGGCACCGGGCGTGGCCGCCGTGGTGCGCCCCGCGGGTAGCGCCGCCGATTCGCTCCGGGTGCCGGGCGACAGCGGGAAGGCGGCGCTCGCGCCACCCGCCACTCCAAGCGGCTCGTTCTACCGTGGGTCCGGCGGGTTCCGCGAGTCGGCCGCTCCCGTCTCGCCGGCGGAGAACGTGGCGCCGCCCATCACGGTCAAGCAGCTCCTCGACTCCGCGGCGCTGGCGCTGCCCGATACGGCGGCCTTCGAACAGCGCCGGTACCGCGCGAAGCTGGCCCCCGACTTCATCGCGCAGCCGTCGATCGGCTACACCCGGGACAACTTCGGCCGCGGCTTCTACGGCGGCGCCGCGGTGCAGCTGTCCGACCTGCTGGGCAACCGGCGCCTGCTCATGGCCGCCCAGATCAACGGACGCCTGGACGAGGCCCAGATGCTGCTGGCCTACGGAAACCAGGCGCGCCGGATCACCTGGTTCAGCGGGTACGAGCAGTATCCGCTGTTCTACTACACGGGCAGCGCGTTCGTGGACCCGCCGGGCGGCCTGCCGGCCACGACGGTGCAGTACACGCGCTACCTGAATCGCCGGATGTTCGTCGAGGCGCAATTCCCCATCAACCGGTTCCGCCGCATCGAGCTGGGCATCCGGCCGAGCAGCGTGAACATCGCCCACCAGACGATCGTCACGACGTTCGACCCCATCGGTGGCGGGATCGTCGGCCAGGAGATCATCACCGAGAGCCTGGGCACCGACTTCTTCGTGCAGCCGTCGCTCGCCCTCGTGTTCGACAACTCGGTGTCGCTCTGGGTGGGGCCGCTGATGGGGCGCCGCAGCCGGTTCGAGTACGCGCCCGCGATCGGCGAGGTGCGCTTCCACCAGCTCCTCGCGGACTACCGCCGCTACGACAGGCTCGTGGGGCCGTTCACGCTCGCCACCCGCGGCATGTTCTACGGGCGCTTCGGCCGGGACGAGGCGGACTTCCGCGTGTCGATCAGCAACCCCGACTTCCTGCGCGGCTACACGGTGGGCTCCCTCTGGGACAACGAGTGCCTCACCGACACCGGCGGACGGCTCTCCGGCTGCGCGGCGCTCGACCAGCTCATCGGCACCCGGTTCGGGCTGTTCAACGCGGAACTGCGGTTCCCCCTGTTCCGCGCCCTGGGGCTTGGGTTCGTGCCCATCTGGCTGCCGCCCATCGAGGCCGCGGTGTTCTTCGACGCCGGCATCGCCTGGGAGGAGGGAACGCGCGTCGTGTGGAGCCGGGACCCCGCCGACAACCCCTCGCTCGTGCGGCAGCCGCTCACCTCGTGGGGCTTTTCCATCCGGGCCAACCTGCTGGGGTTCGCGATCTTCCGCTTCGACTACACGAACCCCCTCACGCGCCCCGACGGCGTGCGGTCGTACTGGACCATTTCCCTCGGACCGACGTTCTAGGGACGTGAGGGCAGGAAGGGCAGTGAAGGCAGAAAGGCGGGACCTGCCGCGCTTGCCGCCCTCCCGCGGCATGTCTAGCTTCCCACCCGTGAAACGCGGTTTGGCCATGCTGCCGCTCGTCCTCTGCGCGTGCGGCAGTTCCACTTCCCAGACGGTTGAGCTTCGCGAGGCAGTCGCCGCGGCGGGTGCGCCGGCGGGGCCGGCGGTCGCGCTGCGGCCGCCCAGCCGCCGCGGCACCCCGCGCCTGTATGACCTCCCCGCGCTCCGGCCGCTCGATGCCCGGTTCACCGCGGGGCCCGCGGTGGATCGGATCGTCGGATTTGCCGGGGATGACGATTTCGTCTATGCCATGGCGGGGACCGATCTCGCCGTGCTGGACCTGCGCACCGGCCGGTACCTCACATTGGACTCGGCGGTGACGCGCGCGGGCATGGCGCCCACCGGTGCGGTGCTGCTCGCCCGGGCGGATGGATCGCTTGGCCTCGCCGCGGACCGGCGGGTGGGGCCGGCGCCGCCGCTCCCCGCCCTGGGCTCCGTCGAGGACGTCTGGCCGCTTCCCGGCGGACGACTGGCCGTGATCGCGCGGGGGGACTCGGGCCGCGAGCTTCACGTGGTGGGCGGAGGCGCGGACGCCACTCGCCAGGTCCTTCCGGAAGGCCCGGTCACGCGGGCTCCGTGGGGCGACGTCGTGGCGGTCGCGAGCCCCGAGGGCGTGCTCCTGGTCGAGGTCCTCGATGCAGTGTCACCCCACCGCGTGCGCGTGCGGGCCGATCTGCGCGCGCTGGCCTTCTCCGCCTCCGGCCACCGTCTGTATGTGGCGACGGCCGAACCCGAGATCCTCGTCTTCGAGCGCTACGAGGGCGATGCTCTGGCCCGCATCAGGCTCGAGGCGCCGGCGACCGAGCTGCGTGCGGACCCGTTCGGCCGCTACCTGTTCGCCGCCGTCGGTCAGGGCATCACCCTCGTGACGCTGGACGATCGCGCCGTCAGTGTCATGACCGGGACCTGGGGTGCGGATCTCCCGACCGCCGGCCCCGACGGCACCA
>DAINBS010000255.1:0-5104 GCA_036732805.1 Gemmatimonadales bacterium
AACGGCCAACGGCTAATGGCTAACGGCCAACGGCTAAGAGGTTGAGCAACCGCGCTCCCCCCGGGAGCTTCAGGACCTTATTCTACCGGATGGCCGCAACGGACACGCTCCACCGAGCGAAGGACTGAGGCTCCGGACTTGCGATTCCCTCGCATCGTGCTTCCCACCGCCAGGGCGCTGGCCGAGGACGCTGCCCAACGATTCGCCCAGGCCGCGTTCGCGGCGGTCCATTCGCATGGGGAGTTCGTGGTTGCGCTTTCCGGCGGGACGACGTCGCAGGGCCTGTACACCCGCCTGGCCGCACCACCGTACGTCTCCACCGTGCCGTGGTCGTTGGTGCAGGTGCTCTGGGGTGACGAGCGATGTGTCTCACCGGACCAGGCGGGGAGCAACTATCGGATGGCGCGCCAGGCGCTGCTCGATCACGTGCCGATTCCCGCGGAGAACGTACACCGGATTCGCGGCGAAGACGATCCCGTCGCGGCCGCCCGGGCGTACGAGCAAACGCTCCGCACCGTGCTCCGGACGCCGCGGGGACCGCCGCGAGCAGCAGCCGGCGCCCGCATCGACCTCATTCTGCTCGGCCTGGGCGATGACGGGCACACGGCGTCGCTGTTCCCGGGCGCGCTCCCCGGGGCGCATGGCGAGGCGTGGGTCGTGGCCCACGACCTCGCGGCGTCGCCGCGGTGGCGGGTGACGCTCACACCGGTCATCATCAACGCGGCCGCCGAGGTGCTGTTTCTGGTTTCGGGGGAGGCGAAGGCGGCGATTGTCCGCCGGGTGCTCGAGGGTCCGCTGCGACCGCAGGAGCTGCCGGCTCACCTGATCGCGCCGGCCGCCGGGCAGGTGCGCTGGCTGCTCGACGCCGCGGCGGCGCGAAACCTCGAGAGCGGGGGACTCCCCCGACGCGGGAAGCAAGGAGATTCGGGATGCAGATCGGCATGATCGGATTGGGACGCATGGGCGCCAGCATGGTCCGGCGCCTGACGCGAGGCGGCCACGAATGCGTGGTCTACGACGTGCACCCGGAGGCCGTCCAGCAACTGCTGCATCCGGGCGCCGTCGGAGCGTCCTCGCTCGACGACCTTGTCAGCCGGCTGGCCCCGCCCCGTGCCGTGTGGTTGATGGTGCCGGCGGCCGTGGTGGATCAGGCGCTGGCGCGGCTGGTACCGCTGCTTGCGGCGGGCGACATCGTCATCGATGGCGGCAACTCGTTTTTCCGCGACGATATCCGGCGCGGCGCCGAGTTAGGGCGGTCGGGAATCCACTATGTGGATGTGGGGACGAGCGGCGGCGTCGCGGGGCTCGAGCGGGGCTACTGTCTGATGATCGGTGGTGCCCCCGAAACAGTCCGGCAGCTGGCCCCGATCTTCACCACCCTCGCCCCCGGTAGCGATGCGGCCCCGACCACCCCCGGTCGCGGAAAGCGCGACAGCACGGCGGAAGCGGGATACCTGCACTGCGGGCCGCACGGGGCCGGCCACTTCGTCAAGATGGTCCACAACGGTATCGAATACGGCCTCATGGCTGCCTATGCCGAGGGGCTGAACATCTTGCGCAACGCCAATGCCGGCGTGCGGCCGCGCGAGACGGACGCCGAGACGCCGCCGCTGAGCCACCCGGAGTCCTACGCCTACGATCTGGATCTGCCGGAGATTGTCGAAGTCTGGCGCCGTGGCAGCGTCATCGGCAGCTGGCTGCTGGATCTCACCGCCGCCGCGCTGCTCGACGACCCGGACCTGAAGCGCTATGTCGGCCGCGTGTCGGATTCCGGGGAAGGACGCTGGATGCTCGCGGCCGCCATCGACGAGGGCGTGCCAGCCCCGATCCTGGGCGCCGCGCTGTTCGGGCGCTTCGCGTCTCGGGGCAACGCAGACTACGCCGACCGCGTGCTCTCGGCCATGCGCAAGCAGTTTGGCGGGCACGACGAGAAAATGCCGGGAGGCCGTTGAGATGAGCCGCACTGGGGGCCGCGCGGCGCCGTCCGATGCGCTGGTGCTGTTCGGCGTGACGGGCGACCTCGCGCACAAGATGATCTTCCCGGCGCTCTACGCGATGGCCCGACGGGGTGTGCTCGACGTCCCGGTGGTCGGCGTCGCCGCTTCCCGGTGGACTCTGGCGCAGCTCCGCAGGCGCGCCACCGACGGGATTCGGAAGGCCGGCGGCATCGCGGATCGCCGGTCCCTGCACCATCTGCTCTCACTGCTCCGCTATGTGAGCGGCGACTACAACGACCCGGGGACCTTCGCGGCGCTCAAGCAGGTGCTGGGCAGGGCCCGGCGCCCGGCGCACTACCTCGCCATCCCGCCCACCCTGTTCGAGACGGTGATCAAGGGGCTTGGCGCCGCGGGGTTGGCCGAGCATGCGCGCGTCATCGTCGAGAAGCCCTTCGGCCGCGATCTGGCCTCCGCGCGCAAGCTCAATCGCGTCGCGCAGTCGGTCTTCCCCGGGGATTCGATCTTCCGCATCGATCACTTCCTCGGGAAGGAAGCGATCATGAACATCCTGTACTTTCGCTTCGCCAACTCGTTTCTGGAGCCGATCTGGAACCGCAACTACGTGGCCAGCGTGCAGGTGACCCTTTCCGAGAAGTTCGGGGTGAACGGGCGCGGCGCGTTCTACGAGACGGCCGGGTGTCTGCGTGACGTGATCCAGAACCACCTGTTCCAGATCGTCGCGTTGCTGGCCATGGAACCGCCGGCGTATCGGGGGTACGGCGCCGTACACACCCAGAAAGCGGCCGTCTTCCGGGCCATGCGCCCGCTGATGGCCGCCGACGTGGTGCGCGGCCAGTACAGGGGCTACCGCCAGGAGCCGCACGTGGCGCGGGGTTCGGACGTCGAGACGTTCTGTGCCCTGCGGCTGTTCATCGACTCCTGGCGCTGGGAGGGGGTGCCCTGGTACCTGCGTTCCGGCAAGCTGCTGGCCGAGACGGCCGCGGAGGTGCTGGTCCAGCTCAAGCCGCCGCCGCAGCGTCTCTTCGCGGACTCCAGGCCGGTGACCGGTCGTGCCAACTACCTGCGCTTCCGGCTCTCCCCCAACTCGGCGGTCGCCCTGGCCGCCCGGGTGAAGCGCGCCGGGAAGGAGTTCGTGGGCGACCAGGGAGAGCTCTACCTGGTGGAACAGCAGCCGGGAGAGGAAGCGCCATACGAGCGGCTGCTGAGCGATGCCATGGCCGGCGATGGTGCGCTGTTCACTCGCGAGGATGCCGTGGAGGCCGCCTGGTCCGTGCTCGATGGCGTCCTCAAGACCCATTCCCGGGTCCGTCTGTACCAGCCCGGCAGTTGGGGGCCCAGAGAAGCCGACGCGCTCATCGCGGCGGACGGCCGCTGGCACAACCCAGCCGGGCGCGAGGCGGCCAGGTGACCTCGCCGGATGGCTTCGCCGCAGGAGGATGAGTTCGTGGCCGTACTGCTGACAGCCCGCCGAGCCTTCGGGCAGCCTGGTATCGCGCCGCGCTGGACGCGCAGTGCCAAGGACGCCGTGGGCACGGCCTATGCCACTTCGAGCCGCGTGTGGTTCACGATGGCGCGCGGCGTGCTGAACGAGGTGTATTACCCGACCGTGGATCGCCCCCAGATCCGCGACCTCCAGTATCTCATGACCGACGGCAGGACGTTCTTCCAGGACGAGCGGCGGCACCTGAAGTGCACGCACGAGTACCTCGACGCCCACTCCCTGGGCGTGCGGGTCACGAACGTCGATCCGCAGGGGCATTACCGCATTGAGAAGGAGATCATCACCAGTCCCCACCAGGCGTGCGTCCTGATCCGGACGCGGGTCATCACGCTCGGCGGACCGCTCCAGACGCTTCGGCTGTTCGCGCTGCTGGCGCCGCATCTCGATGGTGGCGGCGGGGGGAACAGCGGGTTCGTTGCGGTACAGGGGGGGCGCGAGGTGCTGGTGGCCCACAAGGGAGGGGTCTGGCTCGCGCTCGCGGCAACGATCCCGTTCCTGCGACGGTCATGCGGCTACGTGGGTCGCTCGGACGGCTGGACCGATCTGGCCGGGAACTTCGAGATGGACTGGGAGTTTGACGCCGCCGTGGACGGGAACATCGCGCTCACCGGTGAGCTGGATCTCGCACGCGGGCACGAGTTCGTGCTGGGGCTGGCCTTCGGAGATTCGCTCCACAACGCGATGACCACGCTGTTCCAGTCTCTCGGCTTCCCGTTCGCAGCGCACAAGCGGCGTTTCGCTGCGCAGTGGGCCCGCGCGTGCCGGACGGTCGAGCCGCTCGCGCCGCTATCGACGGACGGCGGCCGGCTGTATCACATGAGCCACAGCCTGCTGCTCGCCCACGAGGACAAGACCTATCCGGGGGCGACCATCGCCTCGCTCTCGATCCCCTGGGGCGAGGCGAAGGGAGACGAAGACCTGGGTGGCTACCATCTCGTCTGGACCCGAGACATGGTGCACAGCGCGCTCGGGCTGCTCGCGTCGGGCAACACGGACCTGCCGCTCCGGGCCCTCATCTACCTCGCCTGCGCGCAACGCCCGGACGGCGGCTTCTATCAGAACTTCTGGATCGACGGCGAGCCCTACCAGCAGGGGATTCAGCTGGACGAGGTCGCGCTCCCGATCCTGCTGGCCTGGCGGTTGCATGAAGCGAACGCGCTGCGCGACTTCGATCCGTACCCGCTGGTGGTGCGTGCGGCCGCGTGCCTGGTCCGTCAGGGGCCCGTCACGCCGCAGGAGCGGTGGGAGGAGAACAGCGGGTACTCCCCGTCCACACTCGCCGTGACCATCGCGGCCCTCACCTGTGCCGCCTACTTCGCGGCGGATCGGGGCGACCCGGATACCGCGCGTTGTTTCCAGGAATACGCCGATTTCCTCGAGTGTCACGTGGACGCCTGGACCGTCACGACCGCCGGCGTTCTCGTTCCGGGCATCAGCCGTCACTTCATCCGCATCCATCCCGTCGCCCCCGGTGATCCGGAGCCCGATGAAGACCCGGACCACGGCCTGCTGCAGGTGCGGAACCGCCCCCCGGGGCGGCCGTTCGAGTTCCCGGCGAAGGATGTGGTGGACGCGGGATTCCTCGAGTTGGTGCGTTACGGGATCCGCAGGTTCGACGACCCGCTCATCGAGGACTCTGTACGCG
>DAINBS010000256.1:0-5083 GCA_036732805.1 Gemmatimonadales bacterium
TACGCGTGGTGGACGCCGTGCTCAAAGTGAACACTCCGCTCGGTCCCTGCTGGCATCGCTACAACCACGACGGCTATGGCCAGCGGGAGCACGGGGGGCCGTACGAAGGCTGGGGCAAGGGTCGCGCCTGGCCGTTGCTCACCGGAGAGCGGGGCCACTACGAACTGGCCGCGGGGCGCGACGCCCGGACGTTCATCAAAGCGATCGAGGGCTTCGCGAGCACCACGGGGCTGCTGCCCGAGCAGGTGTGGGACGAGCCCGATCGACCGGAGTACTTCATGCACCTGGGACGGCCCACAGGCTCCGCGATGCCGTTGATGTGGGCGCACGCGGAGTACGTGAAGCTGCTGCGGTCCGCGCGTGACGGCGCCGTGTTCGATCGCATCCCCTTGGTATCGGCGCGCTACCAGGGGCGGGGTCGGCGCGCCTGCAGGCCCCTCGAGGTCTGGACGTTCAACCGGCGCGTCCGGGCGGTGCGGCCCGGGTGGACGCTTCGCGTGCAGGCGCAGGCGCCCTTCCGCCTGCACTGGAGCGCCGACGAGTGGCGGAACGTTCAGGAGGCACCCTCCGCCGATACCGCGGCGGGGATCGCCTTCGTGGATCTTCCGGTTCCTTCCGACCAGGAAGCGCCCCTGCGATTCACGTTCTTCTGGCCTGCGCCGGGTCGCTGGGAAGGTCAGGACTTCACGGTGGGGATGGACCGGGGGCGCTGACCGCACTGGCTCGAGGGACGTGCAAGTCGCATCTCCAGCGACGTCACGGCAAGTGTCCCGCCGGCGCCGGGCTCGAACACCGCAAAGAGCCGCTGGTCGCTCGCCTGGCGCCGCCCCGAGGATTCCACGGTGATCGTGATCTCGAAGTCGGTCACTTAGGTGGTGCCGCCGCGAGGTCGCGCGCGCACGGTCACCGCCGCCTGCGCGGTGCGTCCGTCCACCGCGGCCGACACGATGGCGATCCCTGCCGCCACCGCCGTGACACGCCCGTCGGGGTTCACCCTCGCCACGGCGGCGTTGGTGGACTGCCACGATACCTGCCGGTCGGTGAGGCGGGAGCCCCGCGTGCCGGTGACCGTCGCGGCGAGCGGGGCACCCTGGCCGGCCTCGAGGTCGCCCGCTGATCCCGCCCCTCCCCGGCTTCACAGAGTCCTCAGGGAATCCTGAACGGCGTCGCCGCAGACTTGGGTGCTGACCGAAACCGGGGGACTTCTGGACCAGGCCGTGACGACCGCCGGGGTCGTGTTCGACATCCGGCGGTTCTCGATCCACGACGGGCCGGGCATCCGCACCGCCGTCTTCCTCAAGGGGTGCCCGCTCCGCTGCGCGTGGTGTCACAATCCCGAGGGGCTGTCGGCCGCGCCCGAGCTGGTCTGGCGGGGGGAGCGCTGCACCCGGTGCGGAACCTGCATCGCGACGTGCCCCGAAGGCGCCCTGGCCTGGGACGGCGACGTGCCGGTGCTCGACGAGTGCCGCTGCACGCTGTGCGGTGAATGCGCCGACGCGTGTCATGCCGAGGCGCGCGAGATGCTGGGGCGCGAGAGGACGGTCGAGCAGGTGCTCGCCGTGGCCGAGCGGGATCGGCCGTTCTACGACGAGTCGGGCGGTGGGGTGACGTTCTCCGGCGGCGAGCCGCTTGCCCAGGCGGAGTTCCTGCTGGAGCTGCTTCGTGGCTGCAAGGCCCGAGGCCTGCACACGGTGCTGGACACGTGCGGCTATGCGCCCTGGGGCACCGTGGACCTCGTTCGCCCGCACGTGGACCTCTTCCTGTACGACCTCAAGCTGATGGACGAGGAACGCCACCGCCGCGCCACGGGCGTCTCGAACGCGCTCGTGCTCGACAACGCGCGGGCGCTGGCCAAAGCGGGCGCGCAGCTCAACGTGCGGCTCCCGCTGGTTCCCGGGGTGAACGACGACGACGACAACGTCCGTGCCACGGGGACCTTCCTGGCCGGCCTGGCCGGCCCGCCGCCGGTGACGGTGCTGCCGTACCATCGACTCGGCGCCGACAAGTACCGGCGACTGAAACGGGAGTATTCCCTCGACGGTGTGGCGGCCGTGGGACCGGAGCGGGTCGAGCACGTGCGGGATCTGCTGCGCGCACAGGGCCTCCAGGTGGATGTGGAGGGATAGAGGGATAGAGGGATCGAGGGATCGAGGGATAGAGGGATAGAGGGATCGAGGGATAGAGGGATCGAGGGTATGGAGGGGATACGCCCTTGGTCATTGGTCATTGGACATTGGACATTCCCCGGATGAACTCATGGCGATGACGGAACGTGTCGCACGGTTGCGGGCCGAGAGTCTGGTGGCCCGGCCGGTCATATGCACGGAGCGGGGGCGGCTGGTCACCGAGTTCTACCGGACCGGCGCCGGCGGCGCGGCGTCCGTGCCCATGCAACGGGCCCTCTGGTTCCGCCACCTGCTCGAGCACCGCACCATCTGGATCGGCGAGGGCGAGCTGATCGTGGGCGAGAAGGGCGCGGCGCCCAAGGCCACACCCACGTTCCCGGAACTGTGCTGCCACAGCCTCGAGGACCTCGATCTCCTCGACGGCCGCCCCAAGATCCCCTTTGGGGTCTCGACCGCGGACCGCGAGGTTCAGGCCGGCACCATCATCCCGTTCTGGCGCGGCCGCTCGATGCGCGACCTGATCTTCCGCGAGATGACCGACGACTGGATCGCGGCGTACGAGGCGGGGGTGTTCACGGAGTTCATGGAGCAGCGTGCGCCCGGCCACACCGTGCTCGACGACAAGATCTACCGGCGAGGCATGCTCGAGGTCATCGCCGACATCGACGGGCGGCTGGGCGTCCTGGATGACCCGTCCGACGCCGAGGCGGCAGCGAAGCGGGAAGAGCTGCGGGCCATGCGCATCTGCGCGCAGGCCATCATCCGGTTCGCCGAGCGGCACGCGGAGTGGGCTCGGGCGCTCGCGGCCCGCGCGGACCCCGCCCGGCGGCGGGAACTCGAGCGCATCGCGGAGGTCTGCGCGCGGGTGCCGGCACACGCGCCGCGCGACTTCTGGGAGGCGCTCCAGGCGTACTGGTTCGTGCACCTCGGTGTCACCCAGGAGCTGAACACCTGGGACGCGTTCTGTCCGGGCCACCTCGACCAGCACCTGCTCCCGTTCTACCGGCAGGGGCTCGCGGACCGGACGCTGACCCGCGAGCAGGCGGAAGAGCTGCTCCAGTGCTTCTGGATCAAGTTCAACAACCAGCCGGCGCCGCCCAAGGTGGGAGTCACCGCCGAGGAGAGCGGGACGTACACCGACTTTGCCCAGATCAACCTGGGCGGCCTCACGCCGGGCGGCGACGACGGCGTGAACGACGTGACCTTCCTGCTGCTCGACGTGATCGAGGAGATGCGGCTGCTCCAGCCCAGCACGTCCATCCAGGTGAGCGCGAAGAGCCCGGACCGCTTCGTGCGGCGCGCGGCGCGCATCATCCGGACCGGATTCGGCCAGCCGTCGGTGTTCAACTGCGACCTCATCGTCCGGGAGCTGGTGCGGCAGGGCAAGTCGGTCGAGGACGCGCGGGCGGGCGGGTCGAGCGGCTGCGTCGAGGTGGGCGCCTTCGGCAAGGAGGCGTACATCCTGACCGGCTACTTCAACATGCCCAAGGTGCTCGAGCTCACGCTGCACGACGGCGTGGATCCGCGCAGCGGCCGGCGGGTCGGCCCGGCCACCGGCCACCCCGTCACGTTCGAGACGTTCGACCAGCTGTTCTCGGCCTACCGCCGGCAGCTCCGGCACTTCGTGGACGTCAAGCTGCGCGGCAACGACGCCATCGAGCGGCTGTACGCGCGGCACATGCCGGCCCCGTTCCTCTCCCTGCTGATCGACGACTGCGTGGCGAACGGCAAGGACTACCACGCGGGTGGTGCGCGGTACAACAGCAGCTACATCCAGGGCGTGGGCCTGGGCACCATGACCGACGCGATGACCGCGCTCAAGGTCCAGGTGTTCGACCGGCACGCGCTCACCATGCGGGAGCTGCTGGAGGCGCTCGCCGCGGACTTCCGGGGCCACGAGCGGGTGCAGCAGCTGCTGTGGAACCGGACGCCCAAGTTCGGCAACGACGACGACGCGGCCGACGGCGTGATGGTGGACCTGTTCAACGCGTACTACGATGCCATCGAGGGACGGCCGAACACCAAAGGCGGTGCCTACCACATCAACCTGCTGCCGACCACGGTGCACGTGTACTTCGGCTCGGTGATCGGCGCGACACCGGACGGGCGGTACGCGGGGATGCCGCTGTCCGAGGGCATCTCGCCCGTCCAGGGCGCGGACCGGCTTGGGCCCACGGCGGTGCTCCGGTCGGCGGCCAAGATGGACCACGTCCGGACCGGCGGCACCCTGCTCAACCAGAAGCTCACGCCCAGCCTGCTCGCGGGCGACGCGGGCCTGGACCGGCTCGCCCACCTGGTCCGCGGCTATTTCCGGCTGGACGGCCACCACATCCAGTTCAACGTGGTGGACGCGGCGACCCTGCGGGCCGCGCAGGAGCACCCCGAGCGGCACCGCGATCTCATCGTGCGCGTGGCGGGGTACAGCGACTACTTCTGCGACCTGAGCCGGGCGCTCCAGGACGAGATCATCGCCCGCACGGAGCACCAGGCGCTGGGCTGAGCAGGCGGCCCTCATGCGGGCAGCGCCGGCGCTGACACTCCTGTCGTCGCACGATCCCGCCATGCCGTCGACCAGGGGTGACCCGGCCCGGCTGCTTGACAGCATGTGTACTAAGTAGTACATACTACACATGCCGAAGGGGTTCGGAGACTACGTCCGGGAGCGCCGCGAGGCGCTGCGGGAGCGGGACGAGCGCTACTCGGTCCGCCAGGTGGCCCTGCGGATCGGCGTGGAGCCGTCGTTCCTGAGCAAGGTGGAGCGTGAGGAGGTGGCGCCGCCCTCCGAAGCCAAGATCGTGGCCCTGGCGCAGGAGCTGGGGGAAGACCCCGACATCCTGCTCGCGCTGGCCGGCAAGGTCTCCTCCGACCTGCAGGAGGCCATCCGAAAGCGCCCCGAGCTCTTCGCTTCGCTCATCCGCGAGTTGCGCACCATGCCGGACCGCGCGGTCCTGCGCCTC
>DAINBS010000257.1:0-5069 GCA_036732805.1 Gemmatimonadales bacterium
GCACGCCGGGTCGGTGATCGTGGACCTGGCGGCCGACGGCGGGGGGAACTGCGAACTCTCGAAGCCCGGCGAAACGGTCGAGGTGCAGGGCGTGCGGATCGTGGCGCCCCTCAACATCCCGGCCTCGATGCCCACGCACGCCAGTCTCCTGTTTTCCCGGAACCTGGTCGCGTTCCTCCAGGCGTTCACCAAGGACAAGGCGTTCCAGCTCGACCTGAACGACGACATTCAGCAGGGGTGCCTCATCACGCACGATGGGGCCGTCGTCCATGAGCGCACCAGGGACGCCCTGGCGAAGGCCGGAAAGGGCGTCGCATGACCACGCACGAAACCTCCGGCCCGGCGACCGCCGGGACCGGTTCTGAAAGGAGAAGGTCGAGGATGTCGGGTCGACTGTTACGGCTGAGCGCCATGCTGGCGGTGGGCGTGCTCGGCCTCGTGGCGGCGGTCCGCGCGGCGCCGCCGCAGACACCGCAGGAGGGCGCGGTGCCGCCGGCCGTTGCGGAGAGCGCGGCCGTGCCGGCGATGGCGCTTGCCGACCAGCCGTTGCCGGAGGCCGCGGCGCAGGAGTCCGGGTCCGCGGCGGCGCACGCGCCCGTCGAGGTGGACTACTGGTCCCTGCTGTTCGTCTTCGTGCTGGCGACGTTCATCGGCCTGGGCATCATCCGCCGCGTGTCGCGGCTGCTGCACACGCCGCTCATGTCCATCACCAACGCGATCTCAGCCATCGCGGTAGTGGGCTCGATCATCGTGGCCGGCTCGGATTACCCCACGGAGATCCGAATCCTCGGTGCGATCGCGCTGTTCGCATCCATGACGAACATCGTGAGCGGGTTCCTGATCACCGACCGCATGCTCAAGATGTTCAAGACGGAGCCGCGGAAGCCTAAGCCTGAAGGAGGCAAGCCATGAACGCCTCCTTCATCCAGGCCTCCTACCTGGTGGCGACGATCCTGTTCGTCTTCTCGCTCCACTGGATGAACGACCCGAAGACTGCCCGGCGTGGCGTGTTCGCCGGCGTGACGGCCATGCTCATCGCCGTCCTCGCCACCTGGGGGCAGTCGGTCGTCATCCATCACCTGTGGATCATCGGTCCCATCCTGGTGGGCGTGGCGGTGGGCTGGCCGCTCGCCCTGGTCCCGCTCACGGCGGTCCCGCAGCGGACCGCGCTCTCCCACGCCTTCGGCGGCCTCGCCGCCGGCCTGGTCGGGACGGCCAAGTTCTACCTCTGGTACAACGAGGGGCCGGAGAACCTCACGCAGTTCCGGATGATCGCGATCATCGCCGAGATCATCCTGGGCTACCTGACGTTCACGGGCAGCCTGATGGCCGCCGGAAAGCTGCAGGAGGTCAAGTGGATTCCGCAGCGACCGGTGACGTACCGCGGGCAGAACCTGGTCAATATCGGGGCGCTGCTGGTGGCGCTCGGGATCGGCGCCTGGCTCGTCATGAACCCGGCCGACGTCCTGGCGCCGAAGCTGTTTCCGGTGATCATCGCCATGGCCCTGCTGTTCGGCGTCATGCTGATCATCCCGATCGGCGGGGCGGACATGCCGACGGTCATTGCGATCCTGAACGCGTATGCCGGCCTCTCGGCCGTCGCGATGGGCTTCGTGCTCGACAACAAGCTGCTGATCACGGCCGGCGCACTGGACGGATCCAGCGGCCTCATCCTGTCCATCATCATGTGCAAGGCCATGAACCGCTCGTTCGCGAACGTGCTGTTCGGCGCCTTCGGACAGGTCCAGCAGGCGAAAGCGGGAGGCGAAGGGAAGGTCTACAAGCCCGAGACCGTGGAAGGCGCCGCGCAGATCCTGGAGCAGTCCAGCCTGGTGGTCATCATCCCCGGCTACGGGATGGCGGTGGCGCAGGCGCAGCACAAGGTGCGCGAGCTGTACGACCAGCTGAAGAAGCGCGGCATCACCGTCAAGTTCGCGATCCATCCGGTGGCGGGCCGCATGCCCGGGCACATGAACGTGCTGCTCGCGGAGGCGGACATCCCGTACACGGACCTCGTGGAGATGGACGAGATCAACCCAGACATGCCGCAGTGCGACGTGGCGCTGGTGGTTGGCGCGAACGACGTGGTGAACCCCGCCGCCCGCTACGACAAGACCAGTCCCATCTACGGCATGCCGATCATCGCCGCGGACAAGGCGCGCACGGTGTTCGCCATCAAGCGGTCGAAGAACCCGGGCTTCGCGGGCATCGATAACGAGCTGTACTTCGCCGACAAGACGTGGATGCTGTTCGGCGACGCCAAGCACGTGATCGGGGAGCTGGTGAAGCAGCTCACGCCGGGCAGCGGGATGCACTAGCAACGGCTGGGCAGAGAACAGAGGGGCAGAGGGGCAGGGACCAGGCTGGTCGCTGCCCCTCGTGTCATTCGTCGTCGGGGCGGGAGCGCTCGATCTTGCGCCGAGCCCGCTGGCGTTTGGCGTCGAGCCGGCGCTCCACCGACGCGTGTGTCGGGCGCGTGGCCTTCCGGGGCTTCGGGACCTTCAGCGCCTCCCGCACGATCTCCCGCAGCCGCTGGATGGCCGCCTCGAGGTTCCTGCGCTGGCTGCGGGTGGCATCGGACACGACGCGGAGCCGGCCCCGACCGTCGATCCTCGTCGCGAGGCGCGTCAACAGGCGCGCCCGCTGCGCGCCGGAGAGGGTGGGGCTCCGCCCGATATCCCACACGACTTCGATCCGGGTGGAAGCCTTGTTCACGTGCTGGCCGCCCGGTCCGCGTGCGCGGGTGGCGCGGATCAGGAGCTCAGCGTCGGGGACGGTGAATGGTGCCATGGCCGGTATTGGGCAGTAGAGGACGGTAGTGGACGGTAGAGGGGGTGTTCCATGGGGAGACCACGCTGGCCCACCAGGATGCGCTGTCGCCCGTGCACGGCCCCTACCGCCTCCTACCGTCACCTACCGGCATCTACTTCGCCAGCTGCCTCAGCACGTACGGCAGAATTCCGCCGTGCCGGTAGTACTCCACCTCGATCGGCGTGTCCAGCCGGACCACCGCGTCGAACGTCACGGATTTCCCGCCGTCGCCCTCGGCCAGGACCTTCACCGTCCCGCGGGGCTTGAGTCCCGTGGCAATGCCGCGCACCGTGAAGCGCTCCCGGCCGGTGAGCTCGTAGTCGGCCGCTGTTTTCCCGTCGGGGAACTGGAGCGGCAGCACTCCCATCCCGATCAGGTTGCCCCGGTGGATGCGCTCGTAGCTCTGCGCGATCACCGCGCGCACGCCGAGCAGCGCCGTGCCCTTGGCCGCCCAGTCGCGCGAGCTGCCGGTGCCGTACTCCGTGCCCGCCAGCACCAGGAGCGGGGTGCCCTCGCCCTGATACCGCATGGCGGCGTCATAGATGCACGTGGTCTCCCCTGAGGGCACGTGGACGGTCCAGTTCCCTTCTTTTCCCTCAGCCAGCCTGTTCTTGATGCGGATATTGCCGAACGTGCCCCGCATCATCACTTCATGGTGCCCGCGCCGCGACCCGAACGTGTTGAAGTCCACCGGCTGGACGCCGTGCTCGATGAGCCAGCGGCCCGCCGGTCCGTCCTTGGGGATGGCACCGGCGGGCGAGATGTGGTCCGTGGTGACCGAGTCGCCAAGCCAGGCCAGCACCCGCGCGTTGGCGATGTCGGTGAGCGGTGCGGGTACGGTCGGCAAGTCCGTGAAGAACGGCGGGTTGGCCACGTACGTTGACTGTCCGTCCCACGCGAAGCGCCCACCGGCGGCGCTCGGCACCGGAAGTTGTTTCCATGCGTCCGTGCCGTCGAACACGGAGGCGTATTCCTCCGTGAACATGTCGGGCGTGAGCGACCGCGTCACCGCCTCCCGGACCTCGTCGGGGCTGGGCCAGATGTCGCGCAAATAGACCGGCTGGTCGCCGAATCCCGTGCCGATGGGCTCGTTCAGCAGATCCACGTCCACCCGGCCGGCCAGGGCGTACGCCACCACCAGCATGGGCGACGCCAGGTAGTTGGCCCGCACCATCGGGTGGATCCGCGCTTCGAAGTTCCGGTTGCCCGACAGCACGGCCGCGACGACCAGCTCATGCTCGGTCACAGCCTGCGCGATCGGATCGGCCAGCGGCCCGCTGTTGCCGATGCACGTGGTGCAGCCGTAGCCTACGATGTGGAAGCCGAGCGTCTCGAGGTCGCCCATCAGCCCGGAGGCCGTGAGATAGCGGCTGACGACCTTCGAGCCCGGCGCCATGCTCGTCTTCACCCACGGGCGCCGCCGGAGTCCCAGCTTCACCGCGTTCCGGGCGACGAGTCCGGCGCCGATCATGACGGACGGATTGGACGTGTTGGTGCAGCTGGTGATGGCCGCGATCACGACCGAGCCGTCGCTCAACTCGAACCGGCCCCCCTCGTACTCGACATCCGCGCGGGCGGCAATCTCCGTGGACGCCACGGTCGCGGTCTGTGGGGTCTGTCCGCCCTCGTTGGCCCAGCGGGCCCCGTTCTTCTCCTGCATGCCCTTTCGCTTGGCGGCGGTGGGCACCAGGGTGGGGAGCACCTGCTGGAACGTGGGCTTCATGTCCCTGAGCAGCACGCGATCCTGCGGCCGCCGGGGTCCCGCCAGCGACGGCTCCACCGTGCCGAGGTCGAACTCGAGGCGTGACGAGTACTCGGGATCCGGCGTGTCGGGGGTGTGGAACAGGCGCTGCGCCCGGCAGTACTGCTCCACGCGCGGTACGATGTCCGCCCGGCCCGTGCGCCGCAGGTAGGCCAGCGTCTCGGCGTCGACGGGGAAGAACCCGATGGTGGCGCCGTACTCGGGCGCCATGTTGGCCATCGTCGCACGGTCCGCGAGGCCGAGCGTGTGGAGGCCCGGTCCGTAGAACTCGACGAACTTGTTCACGACGCCATGCTTGCGGAGCATCTGCGTCGCGGTGAGTACGAGATCGGTGGCGGTGGCGCCGGCGGGCAGCCGCCCGGAAAGCCGCATGCCGACCACCTCGGGCAGCGCCATGAAGTAGGGCTGGCCGAGCATCACGGCCTCGGCCTCGATCCCACCGACTCCCCAGCCCACGACCCCGAGCCCATTGATCATGGTGGTGTGCGAATCGGTC
>DAINBS010000258.1:0-4988 GCA_036732805.1 Gemmatimonadales bacterium
CACGAAACCCAGGCGGACGCGGGGTGGCACATCGTGTTCGACAACCGCCTCACCGCCCCTGTGACTTGCGGCCGGGTCCCGTGCGCCCTCGCACGGCGTCAGCGCTCCGCCTCCCGGGCGCGCGCGCGCAGCTCGTACTTCCAGTCGTGCACCACGATGATCGGCGCGCCCTCGGCCCCGCTCCGTACGTACGCGAAGGCGCCGCCGTCCGGCGAGACATCGTAGTTGGCGTGGAAGCCGAACCCGGCATCAACCCCGCCGGCGATCACCGTGTCACGGCGGGTGACAGTGAACGCGGGGGCGAACGCCAGCGAGGCCGACATCAGCACGCTGCCGTTGAGGTAGAACAGTCGGGTGCCGTCGCGTGACCACACAGGCTGGTTGCCAAGCTCCAACGACACCTGGTACCGCGCGTCGAGCGCGGGAAACGGCTTCACGTACACCTGGGACGCTCCCAGCTCGTCCGACTCGTACGCCACCCAGCGCCCGTCCGGAGAGAAGCGCGCGGCGGTCTGCTGTCCGGCGCGCGCGGCCGCAACGACGCGACGCGTGGTATCCCCGCGCAGGGCGCGGTACCAGGTCCGTCCGCCCGTGCCGGTGGAGTCCAGCTGGAACAGCAGGTGCGACCCATCCCGCGAGATCACGCCCTCATACACGCCCGTGCCGTCGACCTCGAAGAACGGGCTGGCCGGCCGGCTCCCATCGGCCGCCTGCATCCACAGCGCGAACGTCCGGCCGAGCGCCGTGCCGCCCCCGCTCCGGTTGGAGCGGAACAGGACGTTGCGGCTGTCGGGCGTCCATTCGGGCCGGTCGTTGAGCCCTCCCTCGGAGGTGAGCCGGCGCAACGGCCCCGACGGGAGATCCAGGATCCAGACGTCGGTGGATTGCGCGTCGGTGATCGTCACCGCCAGGTGCCGTCCGTCGGGCGAGAACCGCGGGTACTGGACCTGCCGCTCGGCCGGAATCAGGGTCCGGACGGGGCCCCGCGGCCCGGCCAGGACCAGAGGCTGCGCCGCGCTGCTGCGTTCCACGTAGGCCAGCGACCCGCTCGCGGACAGGCTGCCCTTGAGCACCCCCAGTCCTCCGAGGTACACGCCGTCCACGACGGGGGCTGGCGTGCCGAGGATACGGAGTCTGCGAGCGTCGAACCCGACGGTCATGATCACTCCCGACGCCGCGGCGTAGATGAGACGACCGTCTATCACGCCCAGGGGATGAGTGCCGGGGAGATCGAGGACGCGGGTCGTCCCCTCCGTGAGGTCCAGCGCCCCGATGCGGGCGCTCGCAATCCCCGCCATGGGCCAACTGGTGTACAGCGCCGTGGTCTCGGAGAGGCCGAGCGGCCAGAGCTGCACCAGCTCGCCGGCGGCGCTGTCGATCGCCCCAACGATGCGGGGCTCACCGCCGGTCGCGGGGACGATCGCCAGCCGGCCCTCTACGCTGACGACGATCCGGTCGGCCGTCACCCAGCTCACGCCCTGCACCAGCGACATCCCCGCCAGCGGCAGGGGTGTGCCGCCGTCCACCGGCACCTTCATGAGCTGCACGCCGTTGTAGAAGCCGATCCACCGCCCGTCCGGCGAGAAGAACGGCTGGCGGGCGCCCTCCGTGTTCGGCAGCGCGCGTGCGCCCACCGCGCCGAGGGTGCGGACGTACAGCTGCTGGGTTCCGCTGCCCACGCGTCCGACGTACGCCAGGAGGGTCCCGTCGGGCGAGAGCGCGAGGTTGGACCCGACGCCGTCCACCCAGCGCTCGCCCCTGAAGTCGAGCAGGAAGCGCACGGGCGTGCGCGCCTCCTCGCCGCGCGGAACGATCCGCGCGAGCCCCGCGGCACCGAGGGCCAGCGCGGCCAGGACCGCGAGCCCGAGTGTGAGCGGGTGCCGCAGAACGTCGGTCCACGCCACCCGTCCGGCACGCGCGGCGACGCCGCGGGCCGGCAGGTGGGGGCCCCGGGTGGGCGCCGCCGCGGCGTCGTTCAGCGCGTCCGCGAACTCCTGCGCGGTTGGGAACCGGTCGGCCGGCAGCTTCTCCATCGCCCGGAACACCGCGGCCTCGACGTGGGGCGGGACGGTGCGCCGCTGGACCGCGAGCCCCCGTGGCTCGTCCGTCAGCACCTGCGCGATGATGGCCTGCGCGGTAGGGCCCGTGAACGGCGGCTGGCCGGCGAGCATCTCATACACCACGCAGCCCAGCGCGTACATGTCGACCTTGGCCGTCACGTCCCGCTCGCCCATAGCCTGTTCCGGCGCCATGTAGGCGGGAGTGCCGAGCGAGAGCCCCGTTTCCGTGAGACGCGTCGCGCCCTCGGTGCGGCTCGCCGCCAGCGCGATGCCGAAGTCCGCCACCAGCGCACGGCCCTCGTGCAGGAGGATGTTCTCGGGCTTGATGTCGCGGTGGACCACGCCGTGCCGGTGCGCGTAGTCGAGCGCGCCCGCCACCTCGGTGGCGATCCGCACCGCGTCCGGGATCGCCAACTGCTTCTCGCGGTTCAGCCGGTCACGCAGGGATTCGCCCTCGACGTACGGCATCACGTAGTAGACGAGGCCGTTGACCTCGCCGGAATCGTGCAGGGGCAGGATGTGCGGGTGCTGGAGGTTGGCGGTGGTCTTGATCTCCTGGAGGAAGCGCTCCGCGCCCAGGATGGCCGCCAGCTCGGCGCGCAGCACTTTGAGCGCCACCCGGCGCCCGTGGCGGACATCATGGGCGAGGTACACCACCGCCATGCCGCCCTGGCCGAGCTCGCGCTCGACGCGGTAGCGGTCGGCGAGGCCGGACGCGAGCGTTTCGATGTATCCGGGCTTCGTCACGCTTTGGGCTCCGCCTGCCGCGCGGCGCCGTTCGGCCGCCGGGCGGCCATGGAGTCAATCGCGGCCTGAATCACCTTCACCCGTGCCGCCGCGGCTGCCGGGGGCATGTCGCTGCCCAGCCCCTGCTCGCCGTCGTCGTAGTCGAACCGGACCTGGGCGCGCCCCTGGCCGGCGTCGGCGGCGCGGAGATTCTTGACCCTGGCCAGCTCGTACTCCATGACGACGTGCGCCGGTCCGAGGCGCGCGACGTGAATCAACCGGTCCTCCGCGAGGCGCGCGGACTCCCGGTAGAACAGCAGCACGGCGCCCAGGATCAGCAGCACGACCGCACTCGCCCACAGCCCGACCAGCCAGAGCACCCCGAGCGCGCCCCTCGCGCCGTGGGCCAGCGTATCGAACCGCGGCGCCCGCCATGAAGAGGACTGCTGCCAGGCGATGCCGGCGACCACCAGGAAGGCCATCAGGAGCCCGAGCCCCGGGATCCAGGTGCGGCGGGAGGCGAGCGGGAGCCGAAGGCCGCCGCCGACGTCGGTGAGTGACACCCGGACGCGCTCGGCGCGCGTGAGGCGACGGGGTGACCGGAAGGTCAACATGCGCTCGTGGAAGATGCGGCGGCCCGTGCCGAGGCGAAAGGCCGCGGCGCCAGCCAGACCGGAGATGAGAAAGATCCAACGACCGTTGGAGCCCGCACGAGGAGGCCAGCAACTGTCTCCGGCCGTTGCCGGGGGTCGATCTCAGCTCCAAGTTGGAGGATGTTCAGCGGCCTGGCAGCATGGCGTCTAGCGGACGACGGGGCGAGAGGCCGGCTGCCCGGAAACGTCATCTCGGGTGGAGCGATGCGCCGAGGCCTGTGGATCAGCGTGTTCGCCCTCGCCGCCTGTCGTGGCGGGCCGCAAGGCGACGTCACGGTCACCGACAGCGCAGGCGTACGGGTCACGGCGAATGCGGATGCGGATCGCACCTACGCCACCGTCAACCCGGAACCCCTCCTCAGCCTGGGCGGCGCCGACGCCGCGGGACCAAGCGAGTTCTTCCGCATCGCGGGAGTGCACCTGGACCCCCACGGGAACCTCTGGGTTGCGGACGGCGCGTCCGCCCAGCTGCGACTTTTTCGCCCGGATGGAACCCACTGGAAGACGCGCGGGGGACGGGGCGACGGACCTGGTGAGTTTCGACGTTTGGTGCTGCTCGGCGCGTTCGCGGGCGACAGCGTGGCATGCTGGGACGTGGGGCTGGCCCGGCTCACGGTGTTCGACCCAGACGGAGAGGTCGGACGTACGACGCGCCTGCCGCCGGGCGAGGAAGCAGCGCCTCGCGCGTACGACGTGTTCCCGGACGGAACTCTGCTGGCGCAGTTTCCACGGCTCCTGGCAGGCGAGTCACTCGAACCCGGACAGATCCTCCGGGACACAGCTCGGTACGAGCGCGTGGACCTCGCGAGCCTCGGCCGGGAGCCTTTGGCCTCGGCGCCGGGACCGCTCTGGGTTTGGACGGGCCACAGCCAGATCCCCCTCCCGTTCACCATCAATCCCGGCGTGGATCTCGACGGGCCGACCCTCCATCTGGTGGCCGGGCCCGACTTCCGCGTCCGGGTGTTTCAGGGGGGACGGCTCACCGAAGCCTACGGTGTCGCGCGAGCAAGGCGGGCCGTGACGTCGCGCGACGTCGCGACCTACGCCTCCTTCATGCAGGACGCCTTGCCCGAGCCGGCGCGGCGCGAGTACTTGTCGGTCCTCGACCATGCATCTCGACCCGCCTACCTCCCGGCCTATAGTCAGGTCGTGGTCGCCGACGGGACCGTATGGGCCGGCGTCTACTCCGCGGACACGTTCGACGCCGCGACCTGGGACGTGTTCGACGCCGCGCGTCGGTGGCTGGGTACGGTCCGGTCGCCAGCTGGCTTCACATTGCATCAAGTGGCAGGTGATGCACTCGTTGGCGTATGGCGAGATTCCCTAGGTGTCGAATACGTGAGGATCTACGGAATGCAGCACCAGTGATCGCTGAAGCGAGATCCTGCAAGGTCGCCCGCGCAGGCGCGTTCCGCGGAGGTTGAACAACGAGCTCCTCTCACGCTTATCAGGCCGGCACCGGGGCGCCTGGAATCCGACACCATGTCTGTAAAGCGTTGACAGACCGCGCGATCTGCCGGGATTCCAGGCGTGAGGTCGGCCCACCATC
>DAINBS010000259.1:0-4968 GCA_036732805.1 Gemmatimonadales bacterium
CGCCGAACGATCCCACCCAGATCATCGACGGCCGCGACCTCGCGGAGTGGACCATCCGGATGGTGGAGCAGGGCGACGTCGGCGTGTTCAACGCGACGGGCCCGGAGCGCCCGCGTCCGTTCGGCGAGATGCTCGACGGCATCAAGAACGCCATCGGGTCGAACGCCACGTTCACGTGGGTGAATCAGGACTTTCTGCGGGAGAAGGAGGTCCGTGGCTGGAGCGACCTGCCGGTCTGGGTGAATCAGGGTCCGGACACGGCGGGCTTCATGACCGTGAGCGTTGCCGCGGCCATGGCCAAGGGGCTCACGTACCGGCCATTCGCCGACACGGTGCGCGACCTGATGGCGTGGCACCAGACGCGTCCCGCCGAGCGCCAGCAGACGCTGCGTGCGGGGCTCACGCCCGAGAAGGAGGCGGAAGTGCTCGCGGCCTGGCACGCGCGAAGCCAGTAGGCGGCCGTAGAAGACGGCAGCGGCAGAAGACGGTAGACAGAGGGGGCGGCGGCTCCAGTTCATCCGTCAGCCAGATGGTCTACGGGAGCGACAGCGATTTCGATCTCGAGCTACGCGTCATTTCGGGCGGGCAAACGAAGTACGATACGGTTCGCGTCGTGAATTGCATCAACGGTGGTCCGGATTGTCTGCCATAGGGGCCATGGGACTTTTCTATCGGCGTCCGGTGATGGGTTCCGGTGTTTGGCGTCGGGTTGGTCTCCTCTTGATGGGGACGTTGGCCTGTGAAGACACGGGCGACCAACCCGAGCCGGCACCGCCAATCGCGCTGATTGACGTCGAAGCCACCAACCCGCTCCTGATCGCTGCGGACGGCGCCGCGACGGCCACGGCCGATCCACTGCCCTGGTTCCGGTACGCGATGACGCCGGTGGGCGATACTGCCGTCCTGGTCCTGGGAACACCGCAATCCCCAGTGTCTGCGCAGCTCGTGTTGATGCGCCTGCCTCAGGGCGAGGTGATTCGCTCCCTGGTGACGGCTGAGTTGCTCACAAACTGGATGGGCTGCGAGGTGGACGCGGATAACCCGTACGACGTCGCGATAGCCGGTGTTCCGGCATTCGTGCTCCTCGCCGACGTGTCGGTCTGCGACACCGCGGCGCTGGTGGGCGTCTCGTGGCCCGATGGCAAGGTCACGGGCGTACTCCGGAACCTGGAGGTGAACTACTGGGCAGTGGCGGCCGTGCCTGGAGGTAGTCCGCTGGTGGTGGCTGGAGGCCACCGGCCGTCCGAAGCGGAGGGCATAGGCCGGCTCTACTTCGTGGATGTGGAGACCATGACGGTGGTCGACTCGTCGCCGCCGATCATGGCGGGCGGCACAAACCCATGGGTGGAGGTCATTTGGACGGACGACCCGGACCGTGGTTACGTACTGACGGGCGATGCGCGGGTGGCGCTCTACCGTCGCAGCAGTCGCGCATTCTCGCCCGTGGCGGCCGATGCCATATGGTCACGTATCAGGTACGATGCTGGGCGCGATGCTGTGCTGGTGCTCACCCCAGGGGACCCCTTCGACTGGCCCGGCCGCCCGCTGCTCCAGTGGTTCAGCGACACCGGAGAGGTGTTCCCACGTGTGGACCTCGGCGGCATGATGCCGGATGGCACCGATCCGGTGGTGCGCGATGCCCGCCGCGACGATTCCGGTGAGCTGCTGGTGCTAACCGGGACCGCACGGCGAGGGCCGTTGTATCCGACTCAGACGTGCCGAGTGTTCCGGGTCAACGACACGGCGGTGGCCGGTGTGGACGTGTCGTTGCTGGCCGCGACTGATGCGTATGGATGCCGCACCCTGTTGCCAATCCGTGGCCGGTAGAGTCATTCATCACGACCCGCTTCCGTTGCTCTCTCCTCTGCGCCTCCACGGATCCGGTCTCGCTGGTCTGGATCGTCATCCCGTCTCTGTCGCTGTGGACCGGACGGTTCTGGGATGACACGAGCGACCAGGATCGCAGCAGCTATGCCTTCCGTCCTCGGCTGGCGGAGGCTCCCCGCTGACGAACGCGAGGCACGCCATCCTGACGTGACCTTGGCTTCGAGGTCGGACACTGCGGCACCCGCCTCAGGGCGGTGACGACGGCGGAATCCAGCGGTTGGCTTTGGACTGCCAGCGGTGCCGCCCAGAACAGCGTCGCCCCGAGCACGGTCAGCGTCCAGCGCATGGAGTACTTCTTTGGTGGGATCATCCATCATCCCCGGACTGGTTCACTTCCCGGAGTCCGGGCGGCATTGCCGCGTATGGTACCATGGTTCAGCTTCAGGTGCCTCCTTCCACGGTCGCCAGATGATGTTCCCCCTCCGCCTCGCCTGGGCCCTCCTGCTGCTCGCCGCCCCGCTCTCCGCCCAGCAGGCCATCGACTCGGCCTACACCGCGGCCATCCGCGAGCTGACCCCCACCGATCCCGCGTGGAAGTTCAGCACGGAGTTGGTGGACTACCTGCCGGCGTCGAGCACCGTGCCGAGCCCGCTGGCCGCGTTGGGCTATGTGCCGGGCACGATCGGGCGGCTGAGCTACGTGGCCGACATCAACCGGTACTTCAAGGCCGTGGCGGACGCCTCCCCGCGCGCGGAGCTGTTCTCGCTCGGCATGAGCGACGAGGGCCGCGAGATGATCCTGCTTGCGATCGCCGACGAAGCGACCATCGGGCGCCTGGACGAATACCGCGCCATGCTCGCGAGCCTCGCCGACCCGCGCGGGCTGTCGGCGGCCGACCGCGAGCGGCTGCTGCGGGAGGCCAAGCCCATCTACTGGCTCACGGGCTCGATTCACTCCCCCGAGACGGGAAGCCCCGAGATGCTGATGGAGCTGGCCTACCGGCTGGCGGTGGACGAGTCCCCGTTCATCCGCGACATCCGGAGCGGCGTCATCACGCTGATCACGCCGGTCCTGGAGGTGGACGGCCGGGACCGCGTGGTGGACGTGAACCGGCAGACGAAGGCGCTCAAGCTGCCGCGCGGCGGCGTGAACCTGGCCTACTGGGGGAAGTACACCGCGCACGACAACAACCGCGACGGCATGGTGCTGTCGCAGAAGCTCACACAGAACTACATGCGTGGCTTCCTGCACTGGAAGCCGGTGGTGGGCCACGACCTGCACGAGTCGGTGCCGTTCCTCTACGAAAGCACGGGCACCGGCCCCTACAACGACGAGTTCGATCCGATCGTCGTGGACGAGTGGCACAAGCTGGCCTACGAGGAGATCAACGAGCTCACGCGGCGGGGGCTGCCGGGCGTCTGGACCCACGGCTTCTACGACGGCTGGGCGCCGAACTACGTCCTCGCCATCGCCAACCTGCACAACAGCATCGGCCGGTTCTACGAGACCTACACGTCGAGCGGCGCGGACTGCCACACCGTGAACCTCCGCGGCGGGCAGACCGACCGTGAGTGGTACCGGCCCAACCCGCCGGTGAACGGCGTGCGGTGGTGCATCCGCAGCAACATCAACTACCAGCAGTCGGGCGTGCTCGTCGCCCTCCGCTACGTGGCGCGCAACGCCGGCACGTTCCTCGACAACTACGCCGCCAAGGCCGAGCGGATGGTCCGGAAGGGACGGAGCACCGCCCCGTACGCCTACGTGATCCCGCGGACCCAGCGGCATGCCGCCGAAGCTGCCGACCTGGTGAACCTGTTCCGCGCGCAGGGGTCGGAGATCCACACGGCGAACGCCGACTTCACGCTGGCCCGGAACCCGAAGGCCCGCGGCGACACGTCGGCCGCGAGCCGGGTGGCCGTGAAGCGCGGCGACTGGATCGTGCGGATGGATCAGCCGTACACCGCCACGGTGCGCACGCTGCTCGCCGTCCAGAAATACGGGCCCGACGATCCGCAGCCCTACGATGACACCGGCTGGACGCTCGACGCGCTCCGGCACGTCGAGACCGTGGCGGTAGCGGACTCCACGATTCTCTCGCGGCCAATGACCCTGCTTGCCGCGGACGCCTCGGTGAGCGGCAGCGCCACCGGCTCCGGCACGACCTGGCTCGTGCCGCACCTCGGCGACTGGCGCTCGGCCATGCTGCCGTGGAAGGTGGGCGACGCCCGCGTCACCGTCGCCGACTCATCGTTCAAGGTCGGCAACCGGGAGTACCCCGCGGGGACGTTCATGGTCACCGGCGAGGGCGCGCGGGACGCCATCACCGCCCTCGGCCTCGATGCCACCGGCGTGTCGGCCACGCCTGGCGTGACCGCCCACACGATCACGCGCCCGCGCATCGCCCTCATGCACACGTGGCGGGAGACGCAGAACGAAGGCTGGGTGCGATACGCGCTCGATCAGATGGGGGTGCCGTTCACGTACATCTCCGATCAGGCGCTCCGCACCCCGGGCGCGCTCGACCGGATCGACGTCGTTGTGTTCCCTCATGCCGGCGCGCGTGGCGGGTCGCTGCTGAACGGCGCGCCGATGGTGGGGCCGCCGGTCCCGTGGAAGAACACTCCGCAGACCCCGAACCTGGGACGCATCGACCAGACGGACGACATGCGGCCGGGCATGGGCCTCGAGGGTGCGGCGGCGTTGCGCGCGTTCGTGGAGCGCGGGGGCCTGCTGCTGGTGGAGGGAGCCACGACGCAGCTCCCGCTGGACCTGGGCTTCACGCCCACGGTGCGGAATGCGGAGGCGCGGACCCTGCGCACGCGCGGCGCGGTGTTCCGCGCGCAGGTGGTGGCCGCCGGCAGCCCCATCCTCTACGGATACGACCGGCGCACGTTCCCTGTGTACTTCAACGCGGAGCCGCTGCTCACCGTGCAGGAGCCGGACACGAGCGTCACCGGGCGCGAGGCCGAGGCGGTGATGGACACCGCGGTCGTCACGGAGATCGAGCGGCTGCGGGCCCGGGTGATCATCCAGTTCCACGAGCGGCAGGACTCCCTGCTGGTGTCCGGGCTGCTCGTGAACGGGAGCGAGCTGACCAAGAAGGCCGCGGTGGTCGACGCGCCGCTGGGGCGCGGTCACGTC
>DAINBS010000260.1:0-4957 GCA_036732805.1 Gemmatimonadales bacterium
CCGGCCGGCGCCGTCGTAGGCAAACGTCGTGCGGTGCCCGTTCGCGTCCACGATGGCGGTGATCCGTCCCGCCGGGTCGTACTCGTTGACCACGGTTGGCCGGATCGTACTGCCTGTTGTCCCGTCGACGACGAGTGGCAGCTGCGTTCGGGTCCGTCGTCCGGCTCCGTCGTACTCGTGGTCGGTTCGATTGCCGCGTGCGTCGATCAGGGCCGCCAGCCGGCCGCCAGGCGTGTACACCGTCCGCGTCGTGGTGCCATCCGGACGCGTCACGCTCACCTGTCGTTTCAGCTCGTCGTACCCGAAGGTGGTGGTCCGCCCGGAGCGGTCGGTTGCGCTGGCGAGGTTGCCGACCTCGTCGTAGGCCTGGGTCTGGAAGGTGCCGTCCGGGAAGTCCGAGCGAATCAGCGCGCCGACCTCGTCGTAGGCGAACGTCGTCCTGCGGCCAAGGGGATCGACGATCGCGCTCTGCTGGCCGAGGGCGTTGTATTCGATTCGGGTCACCCCACCCGTCGGGTCCGTCGTAACAATCAGCCGATTGCGCTGGTCGTACGCAAGCCGCGTCGTCAGCAGGCGCAGGACGCCGTCCACGGTCCGTGACTCGGTACGGGTCAGGCGGTTGCCGTTCGCATCGTAGGTGAAGTCAACACGTGCGAGCACGGCGCCAGCCGAGTCCAGCTGCTCGTCGCGCGTCACGCGTCCCGAGCTGTCGTACGCGAGCCGCTTCCTCGCCCCGAGCGCATCACGCCCCTCGGTGGGCAGACCGCCCGCGCCGTACGAAAGCGTCGTCACGCTTCCGGCGCCGTCGGTGTACGCGGTCAGATTGCCCCGGCTGTCGTAGTCGAACCTGGTGACGTTGCCGGCAGGGTCCGTCTGGGTGAGGATCTCGCCGCGGCCGTCGTAGCTGCGAAGCGTCCTCAGCGCCAGGCCCGCGGGATCCACCACTTCCTCCAGCAGATTGACCTGCTCGTAGACCCCCTCGGCTCGCACGCCATCGGCATCGACCACGGCCGTCTCATTGCCCGCCGCGTCGTGCTCGTACTGCGAGCGGGCGACGACCGCGACACCGTCGATGGTGACGGTCTTCTCCTGCGACACCACGTTGCCGGCGTCGTCGTAGACGATGCGCGAGGCGCGGCCGAGCGCGTCGGTGACGACCTCCTCGCGGCCGTCGACGTCGTGGGCGTACTCGGTGCGCCTGCCCAGCGCGTCGGTGACCGCGATCAGCCGTCCATTGGCGTCGTATTCCGCCAGCACTGCCCGGTTGCCGAGCGGGTCGTGCAGCTCCAGCAGGTTGTGCCGGTCGTCGTAGGTGAACGTCGTGGTGTTCCCCACCTGGTCGGTGAACGCCGTCAGGTCCTCGCCGGTGTAGGTGTACTCGAGCGTGTTGCCGCGCGGGTCGGTGACGCGCGTGATGCGGCCCCTGTCGTCACGCGCGAACGCAATGCTCTTCCCGCTGCCGTGCGTGATGCCCGCATCCGAGACCGAGAGCGTGTTGCCGTTATTGTCCTCGAGGCGCGTCATGCCCTTCCCGCGCTCGAAGTCCACGATCCGGCCGTCCACCGCGGTCAGGCGCACGCGGCGTGGATCGAACACCAGGCCCGTGCCCTCGGTGCCGTCGAAGTACACGAGCCGGTTGTCGCCTGGCGTGAAGAGGAAGTCCCTCCCGTCGAGCGGAGCGAGCGTGGCGCCCTGGACGGTGCCGCTGACGAACTCGTAGGTGATGCTGCCCGTGCACCCCCCGATGACGGCGGCCACACCTGTCAACCGTGGGCGGAACAGGTAGTACTCACGATCCGACAGCCGTACCTCCGTGAGGTGGTTGCGCAGCTCGTTGACGACCGTGCATGGCGGATCGAACGGCCCGCCCGGGTTCGTGATCTCCCAGCCGTCACCCGGCGTCCGGTTGTGCTGGAAGCGGCCGGTCTTCACCTGGAGGCTCCAGCCCATCCCGAAGTCGCGCTGGCTCTTCACGCGGCTGTCGTAGGTGCGCACGACCGTGACCGGGATGCCGGACACCGGCACCCGCAGGTCCACGAACGAAAGGGCGAAGAGGCCCACCTTGGCCTGCCCGTCCACGCGATAGACGCGCTCGTCCACACTGGCCTGGCCGTTCACGTCCTCCGCGACGAGCTGCACCCGGTACAGCCCGTTCTCGAGCAGCGTCGGATCCAGACGGCCAACCACGCCACCGGTCACGGGCGTCGTGCCCGATCCGATGGTGGTGAACGTCGGCTCGTCCACGCCGGCCACGCGCAGTGAGAAGCGCAGGAAGTTCGCGTCCGCCACGGTGCCGGTGATGTCGGTGGGCATCGTGACAACGGCGAGGTCGTCCGGACTGGAGATGAGCGCGCTCGGCGCCGTGTCGTCGCCGACGATGGAGTCCACGCCGTTGCAGTTCTGATCGATCCCGTCACCGGGGATGTCGAACGCACCGGGGTTGATGGCGGCGTTGGTGTCGTTGCAGTCGCCCTGGTCGCCCGTGTATCCATCGCCGTCGATGTCCAGCGTGCCCGGAGGCGGACCGAGCGAGACCACCAGCGCGATCGGCGAACCGGATGCCGCGATGGTGCCCGCCTCGGGTGTCTGTGCCAGCACGATGCCCGTCGGCACCGTCCCGCTGTTCTGGCCCGTGACAGCGCCCACCACGAACTGCGCGGCCAGGATGTCGGCCTGCGCCGTCGCCTGCTGTTGTCCGGTGACGTCTGGCACTGTGCCGGCTGGCGCCGGTCCGAGGGAGAGGACCAGGCCAACCGGCGCGCCCGTCGCGACCAGCGTCCCGGCCGCGGGGTTCTGGCTGAGGACAAGTCCTGCCGCGACCGTCGGGCTGTGCCGGCTGCTGACGGCGCCCACAGACAGGGCCAACGACGTAATGGCGCCCTCGGCCGCGGCCTGCGCCTGCCCGACCACGTCGGGCACCGCGAGCGCGCCGCCCACCACCACCGTGTAGGCTTGCAGCGCGAAGAGGCCGCGCACGTCGGCAACCTTGACGACGATGCTGTGCGAGCCGGCCTGCCCCGCGGCCGGCGTCCACAGCACCAGGCCGGTCGCCTCCCCGATGGTCATGCCCGCCGGGGCCGCCTGCAGCGAGAAGGTGAGGATGTCGCCGGCGTCGGGATCGACCGCGCGTGCGGCGTAGGTGTACAGCACCCCGCTCGCGGCCCGCGTGACGGCCGGCGAGGTGAACCGCGGCGGCCCGTTCGGCGTGCGCAGGGCGACCCGCACAGTCGCCACATTCGACTGGAGTACGCCGTCCGACGCCACGTAACTGAAGCTGTCGGACTCGTCGTCCGACTCTCCGGGGACGAACGCGTTCGTGCGGAACGCGTTCAGTTGCGGCGCCAGCCAATGAGCGGCTTCCTCGACAGGAATCGTGGCGTCCTCGTTCACGTTCGTCACGTGATAGCCGTGCTGATTCCAGATGCGGCGCGTCCGCTTCCACCGGTTCGCGACGTCCTGGAACACGATGATCCCTGTGTCCCCCGCGGACTGCCGGAAGAAATCGGACGAGACGACGATGTCCGCGTGGCCGTCGTTGTCCACGTCCGCGACAACGGGCTCTTCCGACCATGTGGCCGATCCCACCGGCGTCCTGGCCAGCAGCACGCCGTCCGCGCCACGGTAGATGCGGAGGTAGTGCTCGTCGCGGTAGATGACCTCGACCTCGCCGTCGCCGTTGAGATCGAAGGCAACCGCGCCGGTGGAGTTCGACGTGCGATCGCTGATCGCGCTCTGCCAGCGGACGCTCCCGTCGCGGTTGAACAGGACGAAGTTACCCGCGCCGGCCACACCTATCTCAGGAAGGCCGTCTCCGTCCACGTCCACGACCAGTGGCGCGCCACCCTGCCCGCCCCCGGGAATCGGCAGCGGCGCGTGCGTGGGCGGGTTCCAGCCCTGATCGTCGGTGCCGTCGTGATTGAGCACGTACACGACGCCGTTGGCGACGCTCACGATCTCCGCCTCCGGGTCGTCGTCCAGGTTCGCGATGGCGACGTAACCATCGGGCCGGTCGCTTCTCTGCCACACGGTCGAGAGCGTGCCATTGGCCAGCCGATAGGCGGTCGGGCCGGCAACGAGCTCAGGAGCGCCGTCGAGATCGATGTCCGCCACGGCGGAGATCGCCGACCGCAAGCCGGTGCCGGCGGTCGTGCCGCCGAGCGTGCGTCCGTCGCCGATGAGCGCCCCTGTGTTGCTGAACACCGACGCACCCACCACGATCTCCGGTGGGCCCGACGCGTCGAGATTGGCCAGCGTCACCGCGCCGGTGAACACCGTGGAGGAGCCGAGCACGAACCGGGGCATCGTGTTGGCGTCGCTGGTCCACTTCAGCTCGCCGGTATGCTCGAACGCCACCAGGTGGCTGCCGTCGCTGTGCACGGCCACGATCTCGGGGAACCCGTCGCCATCGATGTCGCCCGCGGCCAGTTCGGACCACGGCGACACCAGGTCCGGCCCGCCGGCCGTGAACAGCTCCTGGCCGTCGGCGCCGCTGATGGCCTTGATCTCCCCCCTCAGCTGGTTGGTGAGCGCTTCCACCGGAACGACGATGTCCGGGAGGTCGTCGGCGTTGACGAGACCGTCGCCGTTGTCGTCGGTGAGGTTGACGACAATCGGCGTCGAGTGCGCCTCGCGGCCGTTCAGCGCCTGGAACTTCTCGCCGATCCCAAACGCCGGCCTCGGCACCTCCGCCGTGCCCGTGACTCGAAGATCGGCGAACCCAGCTGGCCACGCCGACCCGACGCAGGACGAGACGGTGTAGCGCACATGGCGCACACCGGCCACCTGCGGCACGGCCAGCGTGAACGTGTCGCTCGGGTGGATGCCGCCCGACGGCTCGCTCACGAGACCGCTGTCGAAGAGGACGCTGCGGCCGGCATCGAGAAGCACGAAGCTTCCCGAGCACTGAATGGAGATGGAGCTCCCGAAGCCGTCTGGACGGCCATTCGGGTTCGCCGTG
>DAINBS010000261.1:0-4919 GCA_036732805.1 Gemmatimonadales bacterium
AGCCCGATCCACAGGGCCATGACCCCGAGCGCAAACAGGGCGATTTCGCGCCGGGTCGCTGGCCGGTCGTCGCCCGCGAATCGCGCGGGCTCCAGCCTTCTCAGGGCAAACGCGTACGACCCGGCCACCAGGGCCACGAATCCCCAGACGCCGGGAAAGGCCTGCCACGACCAGGTCCACGGCGCGCCGGTGGCGGCGCACCACCAGCTCATTGCGGCGTTTCCTGCGCGCCCACGGTGGCCCGCTCGCTCACGTCGAGATAGGACACGACCGGGGCGCGCACGCTGATCGCGCCCGCATGCGCGAATTGAAGCGTGATCTCGATGGTATCGCCCACCTGCGGGCGGCGCGTGAGGCTCATCAGCATGAGGTGGAGGCTCCCGGGCCGCAGCTGGACCTGGCCACGCGCCGGCACCTCGACCGCCTCGGTCGCCCGCATCTGTGCGCCGCCGATGCCTGCCATGCGGTGCACGTGAACCATCCCCGCGATAGGAGTCTGCGCGCCGGTCAGCGTGTCCGGCGTGGCCCCGTGGTTCCTGATGGTGAGGTACACCGCGGCCACGTCGGTCGTGACCGGCTCGGCCGCGTACGCGTCCGACAGTTCGATGCCCTCCGGGGCGCGCCCGTCCTGCCCCCCGGTCCCGCAGCCCGCGCCCAGGAGGATGGTCAGCACGATCCATCGGCGGCCGCGACCGCCCACCCGCGCCGCTTCCGCCACCGCCGTCGCTACCGCGGCAGGACGCCTCACTCCGCCCACTCGATCGCGAGCAGCTTCGGCAGGTCGTTCGCCCAATCGGCCTGCCGGATGCCGAAGGGGTACATGACCCGCCCCTGATTGTCCGGGGTGAACGCCACGATGGCCGCTGCATGGCCAACCTGATAGGCCCCCGTACTGTCCGCGGGCCCGATCTGCGGCAACGGGAGGTAGAGGGCGCGCTGCGCCGCGTTGACGGTGGCCGTGTCTCCCGTGAGCCCGATGAACGTCGGGTCGAAGTTGGCGAGCCACGCCTTCAGTCGTTCAGGGGTGTCCCGCTCCGGATCGGTCGTCACGAACACGACGCGGATCCGCTCGCGCACCGTGGGCCGCAGGGTCTGCATCACCGCGCCGAGGCTTGCCATGTGGATGGGGCAGATGTCGGGGCACGACGTGTACCCGAAGAACAGCAGCGTGAGATAGCCGTCGGTCTCGCGCCGCAGATCGAACGGCTCGCCGTTGGCGTCCGTGAGCACCAGGTCCGGTTTCGGGAGCGGAGCGGGCAGGACGCGGCCGCGCAGGCCGTGCGCGGCGCCGTCACTCGCGAACGCCACGGCCCGGTCGTCCGGCCGCGTACACCCCAGGACCATCGCGCCCAGCAGGACCAGCATTGCCGGAAGACCCGGTCGCCACATCGCGTCACGCATGGAGGAAGAAGATAGCCAGAGCGTCGGGCGGGGACACCGCTCGCTATCTTCCTTCCAGGCCTGACTCCCGAGTCGTCCCGTTGAATTACCGCCCCGGCAAGATCGTGTGCGTCGGCCGCAACTACGCCGCGCACGCCCGCGAGCTTGGCAACCCCATGCCCGAGCGCCCGCTGCTGTTCCTCAAGCCGCCGTCGGCGGTGATCGGCGACGGCCAGGCGATCGTCCTGCCCGCGGCGTCGCACCAGGTGGAGCACGAAGGCGAGATCGGGATCGTGATCGGCGCGCGGCTGCGGTGGGCGGACCAGCCGACGGCGCGGGCCGCCATCGCCGGGGTGGCGTGCGTGAACGACGTCACCGCCCGCGATCTCCAGAAGACCGACGGCCAGTGGACCCGGGCCAAGGGGTTCGACACGTTCTGTCCGGCGGGTCCCGTGGTGCCGATCAGCCCTGACCGGGACCTTGGTGCGCTCGAGGTGGTCTGCCGGGTGAACGGCCAGGTCCGGCAGCATGGTCACGTGGCCGACATGGCGTTCCCCATCCCGTTCCTGCTTTCCTATATCTCGTCCATCATGACGCTCGAGCCGGGCGACCTGGTGGCCACGGGAACGCCCGAGGGGGTGGGCCCGCTCCGCGCGGGCGACGTGGTGGAGGTGGAGATTCCGGGGTTGGGCGTCCTGCGGAACCCGGTGGTAGGCGGGTAGTTGGTCAGGCGGGTAGGCGGTCAGGTGCGCGGGCTATCCGGCCCGGGCTGCGACAGCCGCCGCGAGTCGCTCGGCCGAACCCGGCGCCGTCGCGAGATAGAGGTCGGGCTCCACCAGCTCGAGCTCCATCACCACGGGGCCGGCGGGCCCCGGTACCAGGTCAACGCGCGCGTACAGCAACGGCTCCGCCACGGCGGCGAGCGCGCGCCGGGCCACGTCGAGCTGCGCGGGGCTCGGAGTCACGGCTTCAATCGTCCCATCGAAATCGTCGTGCACGCGGAAGTCCCCCGGCGCGGGGCGCTTGCGGGCGGCGTGTGAGAACGCGCCGTCCACGAACACGAGCGACGTCTCTCCCTCGACGGTGACCCCCGGGAAGAACGGCTGGACGAGCATGTCCTCGGAGGGGAGCAGCCGATCCAGGTGGCGCTGTCCGGCCGCATGGCCGTCGGGCCGCACGCGCGTGAGATAGCGTCCGGTCTGCGCGACCGCGGCCTTGAGGATGACCTCCTCCCAGCCGGTCTCGGCGAGCACGTCCGCGAGGGGCATCCGGCTGCCGGCGCCCAGCACGCGGGTGGGCACGGTCGGCACCCCGCGGTTGGCCAGGTCCACGAGGTACTGCTTGTGGGTGTTCCACGTCACGACCGGCGCGGGGTTCCACAGCGGAGCCGCCTCCGCGGTCCGGCGCACCCAGGCAAGGAACTCCTGCCGGCGATAGGCGTAGTCCCACGTGGACCGGATGACGCAGATGCTGGCGCGACCCCACTCGAACAGCCGGTCCTCCCAGACCACCGGTTCGGCGGCAAGCCCCCTGCTGCGGAGCGCGCGCAGCAGGAGCCGGTCGTCCGGGGCCAGTCCGGGGAGGGCCGCACTCGTGGCGAGGACAATGGTCATGGCCGCAAAAGATAGCTCCACTCGGCGTCACGGGGCCGTTGCCAAGCGCGGCCGCCCGCGCCCATTATCCGCAGCACCCACGCCGGCCTGGTGACCGGCGTGCCGAACCTGGCCCGGACCCTCATGACCGACGAGCCCCAGCTCACGCGTGTGCGCCTCGACAAGTGGCTGTGGGCCGCGCGGTTCTTCAAGACGCGCGCGCTGGCCGTGGAGGCCATCGAAGGCGGTCGCGTGCAGGTGAACGGAGAGCGCGTGAAGCGGGCCAAGCTGGTCGGCGTGGGTGATGCGGTGCGGGTCCGCCATGGCCCGCTCGAGTACCTGCTGCACGTCCGTGGCCTCAGCGAGCGCCGGGGGCCGGCTCGCGACGCAGCAATGCTCTATCAGGAGGATCCGGTGGCAAAGCGTGAACGCGAGACCCGCGCCCTGCAGCTGCGGGCCATGCCCACGGCGTTCCATGACAAGGGCAAGCCGAGCAAGAAGCAGCGCCGGGACCTCGACCGCTTCAAGCGGTCGCTCGGGCTGATGTTGCTGCTCGCCCTGCCCGCCGGCGCGGCCGCACAGGCGCCGGGCGCTCCGCTTCCGGTGGATCCGCAGGTGGTGAGCGGCACCCTGGCCAACGGCATCCGGTACTTCGTGCGCGAGAACCGGCGTCCGGAGCAGCGCGCCGAGCTGCGGCTCGTGATCCAGGCGGGCTCCGTGCTGGAGGACGACGACCAGCTCGGCCTGGCCCATTTCGTCGAGCACATGGCGTTCAACGGCACCCGGAACTTCGCCAAGCAGGATCTGGTGAACTACCTCGAGAACATCGGCATGCAGTTCGGGCCGGACCTCAACGCCTACACGAGCTTCGACGAGACGGTCTATCAGCTCCAGGTGCCCACCGACACCGCCGAGATCATGCGGAAGGCGTTCCAGATCCTGGAGGACTGGGCGCATGGGCTGGCCTTCGACTCGGCCGAGATCGAGCGGGAGCGGGGGGTGGCCATCGAGGAGTGGCGGCTGGGCCGCGGCGCGGGCGCCCGGATCCGCGACCGGCAGCTGCCCGTGATCCTGCACGGGTCCCACTATGCGGAGCGGCTCCCGATCGGGCAGCGGGAGGTGCTGGAGCGGTTCCCGCACGAGGCGCTGCGGCGGTTCTACCGGGACTGGTACCGGCCCGACCTGATGGCGGTGATCGCCGTGGGCGACTTCGCGGCGGACTCCATCGTGGCGCTCATCAACGCGCATTTCTCGGGTCTCGCGGCGCCGGCGATGCCGCGCCCGCGGCCGGCGTTCGAGGTGCCGAACCATGCGGAGCCCCTGTTCACGGTGGCGTCCGACCCCGAGGCGTCGGGCTCCAACGTCGCCGTGTACTTCAAGCAGCCGCTCCGCCCCATGACGACCCTCGATGCCTACCGCCGGCGGGTCGTCGAGTTGCTCTTCCTGGGAATGCTGAACCAGCGCCTGTTCGAGCGCGCGCAGGAGGCCACGCCGCCGTTCATCGCCGCGGGCGCAAGCCAGGGGCGCTTCGTGGGGCCCAAGGAGGCATTCACGATGGGCGCCAGCGTCCCGGAAGGCGGGATCCTGCGCGGCCTCGAGGCGGTCCTCACGGAGGCGGAACGCATCGCGCGCTTCGGGTTCACCGGGACCGAGCTGGATCGCGCGAAGGCGCGCCGGCTCCGGGGGCTCGAGCGGTCGTTCGACGAGCGCGACAAGACCAACTCGTGGATCTATGCCGACGAGTACGTGTCGCACGTCGTGGAGGGAGAGCCGATTCCCGGGATCGAGGCCGAACTCCAGCTGCACCGCCAGTTCCTGCCCGACGTCACGCTGGAGGCGGTGAACGGCCTGGCCCGGGCATGGATCACCGAGCACAACCGCGTCGTGGTGGCAAGCGGGCCCGACAAGGCCGGCGTCACCATGCCCGACGAGGCGGCGCTCGCCGAT
>DAINBS010000262.1:0-4860 GCA_036732805.1 Gemmatimonadales bacterium
TCCAGATCGCTTCGCTCCAGCCGGAGCACGTCGCCCGGCGCGATGGGCAGCGGCCGGCCATAGCCGCTGGTGACGAACTGGTTCAGCTCGGTTCCCGACGCATCCAGCACGCCCAGGGCGGCGTAGCGCGCACCGATGACGTCCCGGGCGGCATCGACCACGGCCTGCAGGACGCCATCCAGTGATCGCTCGGCATTGATGCGGATGCCGGCTTCGACCAGTCGGCGGAATCGATCCTCGCCAGACTGCGCGGGGCTGGGCTGCGCAACCATCTGTCGTCAAAGTAGTTGCGCGGTAGCCCCGGCGCCAAGGGTGGGCCTCACAACACGGGAGGATGCGCCGGCCGGACCCGGCCAGCTCCCGAGCCCACCACGGGGACCACGAACACCGAGCAGGGAAGCGACGACAGCACCTGCTCCGTGACGCTGCCGATCAGCATACGGTCGACCCAGCCCTTGCCATGCGATCCGAGCACCACGACCTCCGCCCCGCGGTCCGCGACCTCGGCCGTGATCGTCGCCAGCGGCGTGCCGCGACGCAGGCTCGTGGTGGCTCCCGGGTACTCGATGCGTGGCCAGACGTACCGCTCGAGATGCTCCTCGGAGCGCCGGTACACCTCGTCGTCGTTGAACTGCAGCGGCGTGTCCGGAATGATCGGCAGCGGCTCGACGACGTGGAGCACGTGCAGACGCGCGTCGAACAGCCGCGCGAAGTGCTCCGCCCGGGCGATCGTGGGGCCGGCGGCGTCACTGAGATCGGCCGCGACGAGCACCTGGCGCACCGGCAGCGGCGTGTGGGCGGTCACCAGGAGGGACAGATCGAGCGACCGGACCAGCGTGTGCGCGGTGGATCCCCCCACCCAGCGCCCGAGCAGTGTGTGGTGCTTGCCGCCGAGCACGACGAGGCCCGCCTGCATGTCGTGGGCACAGTCGCGGATCGCCGCGGCCGTGCGCCCGGTCCGCACCTCGAGCGTGGCCAGCGCGGCCTCGGGTACCTCGCCCGCGAGGCTGTCCCGCACGGCGGTCCGTGCCGCCTCCCGTACGGCCGTGTTGAGCAGCTCGGGCTGATCGGGCCCCGCGTGCGGCGCGGTGGGCACGGTCCAGGCTTCCGGCGTGGCGTGGACGAGGCGGCAGGACACGCCCGCGCGTTCGGCGACGGCCCATCCCACGCGGGCCGCTTCCGCGGCGGCGGGAGTCGAATCCACGCCGACGACAATCGGCTGCCAGTTCGCTGCGACCATACGTCCTCCTCGCGGGTGCGGTCAGCTCCCCGCGGACGGCGTGACTTGGACGTGAATGGGAATGCCCTTGCGGACCGAGTCGCTCACCGTGCAGAAGTCCTCGAAGAGCTCCAGGCACCGCTGCATGCGTTCGTGATCGGCGGCGGGCACCGTGGGGGTGATCGTCACCCGCAGCTCGCTGATCCGCAGGCGGCCCCCGTCGTTGCGGGAGGCCGTTCCCTCGACGCTCACCGACAGATCCTGGACCGGGACGCGGGCCCGGCTCAGGCAGAACAGGAGGCTCGAGGCCAGGCAATGGCCGACCGCGGCGCCGAGGACCCGCGACGCGTTCGGGCCGTGTCCTTCCCCCAGCGGCGGCGGCTCGTCGAGCGTGAGCGCGGGCCAGTCACTGTCGTACCGCGCCGCGAATTCGAACCCCGCCTGGCGCGACAACGTCACGCTGAAATGCTGTGCTTCCATGGTCCACCCCCAGCCCGCTCCCAGTCAGGGATATGTGCTGCGGCCCCGCCGGCCGCAAGCCCGTTCTCCCGGTATGGTCGGCCGTCCGGGGTGAGTCCACCATGAAGTCGCCGGTAGCCCGCCTTCATGGGGACAGGGAGCGCCGGTGTCGAGGACCTGCCAGATTACGATTCATGGAAGCGACGGCGCGCAGCGACGTACGCGTGGCCCGCGGCACGTGCCACGTTCTGGTGGCGTTCGACGTGGGCCTCTCGGTGGACCTCGATGCCTGCGAACGGAGCATCGCGGCACAGCGACGCACGCTGCGCGATCCGGGCCGCGCCGTGGAGTATTTCGAGTACCGGCCCGCACCCATCGGGATTACGGTGGACACGGCGCCTATCCCGACGGCCCGGTGGCCATCCCTGCCGCAGGCGGATGTGACGGTGTACGACTTCGGGGCCGTGTCCGTCACGTATGCGATACCCTGTGCGGGGACTCTCGGCGAGCTGATCGCGCTGAGCGAGATGCTGGGCGATGCTGCGTCCTTCCGAGGTCCCGCTCGGACCCTGGTCGAGGATCTCCTGCGGCGCTGGGGCTCCGCGGTGCGCGAGGCCCGGATCGGCCCGACGGTTGAGACGTACCTCCTGTTTCACCTGGCCGAAGTGGAGCCGCGGCTGCCGCCCGCGGCGCTGTGGACCACTCATGCCGCCGACGTCGCCCGCCTCCTGCGGTCGGAGGTGGGGATGCTGTCTCCCGAAGAGGTTGCGGACGCGACCGGTGCCCACCTCGCCTACGGCACGGACGACGGCACGGTCGTGGACTGGAGCGCCGCGGTGGTGTACGCGCCCGACGTGGACGACGTCCGGACGGTCGTCGACTTCGCCAACGTGCAGCTGCTCGAGATGCGCCACCTCGACCACGACCTGGACCTCGCCCTGGACCAGTCGTACGGGTTGGTGTCGCGGCGGGCGGGCTGGCTGGGGGCGCTGCGGGGGCATCGGCGGGACGCGCGGCGCGTGGCCCAGATGCAGGTGGACGCGGCGGTGCTGTTCGAGCGGGTGTCGAGCGTGCTCAAGATCTTCGGCGAGCAGTACCTGGCGAGGGCCTATCGTCACCTGGCAGAGCGGTTCCGCCTGCGGGAGTGGGACGCCAGCATCCAGCGGAAGCTCCAGACCATCGAGAGCATCTACGACAAGCTGAGCGACGCGGCCGCCGGGCGCCGGATGGAGCTGCTCGAGTGGATCATCGTGCTGCTGATCGCCTTCGAGATCGTCTGGTCGTTCGTCGGGTGACCCGATGTCGTCGCGACACGAGTTCATTCCCCATGTTGCCGAGGTGGCCTGGCGCCTCACCGCGGACACGGTGCCGGAGCTGTATGAGGAAGCGTGCGTGGCCCTCGGACGGATGCTGGTGGCGGAGGCCGGCGATGACGGCCCGGCGGAGGAGCGGGTGCTCACGTTCGCGGCCGCCGACGCCGAGGCCCTGCTGGTGGATCTGCTCAACGAGCTGATCTACCTGGCCGAGACGGCGCGCTGGGCGCCGCGCGCCGCGCGGGTGGAGCACTGGGAGGCGGGGCAGCTCACGATCCGGGTGATCGGCGCCTGGCTGCGGCACGTCCCCTCGCGGATCAAGAGTGCCACGCACCACGGGCTGCGCCTCACCACGACGCCGCGGGGCGCCGCGGCGGAGGTGATCCTGGACGTATGACGACGGCCAAGCGCGCGTACCCCCATACGCGCCTGGACCACCAGCTGGTGGAGATCCCGGCGAGCGCGCGGGACGACATGCGCGTCGCCGCGCGGATCTACGCCGACGAGGCGCTGTGGGACCAGATCCGGCGCGATCGCTCGGTGGACCAGCTGGTGAACGTCGCAACACTGCCCGGGGTCGAGTCGCCGGTGCTGGCGATGCCGGATGCGCACGAAGGCTACGGCTTCCCGGTGGGCGGGGTTGCCGCCTTCCGCGCGGGGGACGGGGTGATCTCGCCGGGCGGGGTGGGCTACGACATCAACTGCGGCGTGCGCCTGCTGGCCTCCGGTCTGCCGGTGACGGACGTGCGGCCGCGGCTCTCCGCCCTCATGCACGAGCTCGGGAGGAGCGTTCCCTCCGGCACCGGGCGGGGCGGCAGCCTCGACTTCGACCCGGCGGAACTCGATCGCGTGCTGGCCACGGGCAGCCGGGCCCTCGTTTGCCGGGGCATGGCCACCGACGCCGACCTGCTCCACACGGAAGCGGGCGGGCACCTCGCCGCGGCCGACCCGGGCGCCGTCTCGCAGCGGGCCCGGCAGCGCGGGCAGGACCAGCTCGGGACGCTGGGCTCCGGCAACCACTTCGTCGAGCTGCAGGCGGTGGATGCCGTGTTCGACGACGCGGCTGCGGCGGCCATGGGTCTCCGGCCGGGGGACTGCGTCGTCCTGATCCACACCGGATCGCGCGGCCTCGGGCACCAGGTGTGCACGGACTACGTGCGCGACATGGACGCCGTCATGCGGCGCCACGACATCACGCTGCCGGACCGCGAGCTGGCGTGCGCGCCGTTCCGGTCGCCGGAGGGACAGCGCTACTTCGCCGCCATGTGCGCGGCCGCCAACTTCGCGTTCGCCAACCGGCAGGCCATCACGCACGCGGTGCGGCAGGCGTTCGCGCGAACGCTCGGGACCGGCGTGGGCCTCGACGTGGTGTACGACGTGGCCCACAACATGGCCAAGCTCGAGACGCATCGCGGCCGCGAGCTGGTCGTGCACCGCAAAGGCGCCACGCGCGCCTTCGGCCCCGCCAACCCGGAAACGCCGGCCCGCTATCGCGCCATCGGCCAGCCCGTGCTGATCCCGGGCAGCATGGGGACCGCGTCGTACGTGCTGGCGGGCACGGACGCCGCGCTCGACCTGAGCTTCGGCAGCTGCTGTCATGGCGCGGGGCGGGCGATGAGCCGCCACGCCGCGCGGGCGGCGCAGTCCGGTGGGGAGGTGCGGCGGGGGCTCGAGGCGCTCGGCATCGTGGTGACCGGCGCGGGCAACCGGGAGCTCGCCGAGGAAGCCCCCCACGCCTACAAGGACGTGGAACGGGTCGTGGACGTCGTCCACGCGGCGGGCCTGGCCCGGCGGGTGGCGCGATTGGTGCCCGTGGGTGTACTGAAGGGATGAGACGAAGGCAGATTGTAGATTGCAAATTGCAGATTG
>DAINBS010000263.1:0-4797 GCA_036732805.1 Gemmatimonadales bacterium
CGTGCGCGCACCGGCCGGCGTCACCGCCTCGAGGTCCGCACCGTCGCTGTCGATCCGGTAGATCCGGCCGCGCTGGAGGAACAGGAACCGGGTGGCCGCGACCCCCGCCTGGCCCGTCACCGCCCGGACCACCTCATCGGCGACGCGGTGGACCGCCATACGAAAGCCGGGGTCGTGCAGCGGCGGCACCGACACGGGCAGCTCGCGGCGCACGGTCTTCGTGCGGACGTCGTACACGTACACCGTCACCGGCTCGCCCGCGCGCACCCGCACGGTGACATCCGAGCCAAGGGCGGCGTAGAGGTCGTAGTTCACGGACTCGCCCGACGGACCGGACCCAACTCCCAGCTCCGTCGTGTCGTTGGGGGGCAGCGTGATCAGCTCGAACTCGTCGCCGTACTCGAGGTCGCGCCGCAGAATGGTCCGGATGGAGTCGAGCCGCACGTCGCCGGGGCCATCCAGGACGAGCAAGCCCGGCCGCACTCCCGGCTGATAGGTGATGCCGACCCGGACACCCTCCTGGGGCGGCGTGACCTGCGCGAGCGCGGGCCCGGCCGTCACGAGGGCGACACATGCGAAGAGACCGGAGCGCATCATCTCGAGCGTTGTGGATCGAAGAAGAAACTGACGGGGAGCACGTCGTTCACGTACCCCTCGGGGAGCGGTCCGAAGGCTCCGGAGGCGGCCTCGATGGCCCCCTGCGCTTCGAGGTCGAAGCTGAAGCTCCCGGATCGTGTCACAAAGCGGAGGTTCGAGACCGAGCCGTCGCGGTGGATCAGGAAGAGCACCTCGGCCTTGAGCGCGGCGTTCCCGCCCGGCCGCTGCCAGCGGCGAAACACCTGCGACACGATGTTGCGCAGGTACTCGGGATACGGGAACGCCTCACCCTCGACCTTGATCGTTGCCGGGTCCGTTCCCGTGGAAGGCGTCTCGCCCGGCGCCGGCCCTTCCGGCGGGTTCGTCCGCGGCGCCGGCTCCCGCTCGACGTTCGTCTGTTGCGGGGGCGGCGGCGTCTTCGCGACCGTCGTCCTTCGCGGGGGCTGCTCGGTGGGCACGGTGCGTTCCGCGGGGCGCTGGACGACATCCGGCGCCCGGCGCGCCTGCGGCTCGGGCCGTGGGGCGGCCACCAGTTCGACCTCGTAGACCGGCGGCATGGGTCGTTGCACACCCCCGCCAGTCCCGAACACGGCGGCGCCGGCAATCAGGTGAACGCCGGCAGTCGTCATGAACGCGACCGACGCCCCCGGGGTGCGGGACTCTCGACGCCGCCGACCCGCGCCCAGGATGCTCACTGCCCGAACTCCTCCGACTCGGCCACGAGCCCCACGTCGCCGACCCCCGCGGCCTTCATGATGGCGAGCACCCGCACGACCTGACCGTACGTCGCCCGTGCATCGGCGCGCAGGTACACCCCCGAGGGGTTCCGCCGCCGGACGATGGCGGGGAACGCGGCGCGAAACTCCGTGATCGACAGGGGATCGTTGTCCACGAACACCCGCCCCTGGCGGTCCACCGAGACGATCAGCCCCTCCTTGGGCTGAAGCGGGCGCGCTTCCGCCCTCGGGAGCTGCACGTCCACGCCGCCCTGCATGATGGGCGCGGTGATCATGAAGATGACGAGCAGGGTGAACGCCACGTCGATCAGGGACGTCACGTTGATGTCCGCCATCATGGGCAGCTCACCGTGCCCGCGCAGCCCCCCGCCTCCGGCCATGCTAGAGCCTCCCCTCACGGGCCAGCGCGCCGACGATCTCCTGCGCGAAGCCCTCCAGCTCCCCGGCGAACAGGCCCAGCCGGCTCACCAGGATGTTGTACGCAATCACCGCGGGGATGGCCACGACCAGGCCCGCCACCGTCGTGATCAGGGCTTCGGCCACGCCCGGCGCCACCGCCGAGATGTTGCCGGAGCCTCCCTGCGCGATGCCGATGAACGCGTCCATCACACCCACCACGGTGCCCAGCAGACCAAGGAGCGGGCTCACCGAGCCGATGGTGGCGAGCCAGGGCAGGTACTTCGCCATGATGTCCCGCTCCGCGCCGATCTCCTTGGCGAGCACCATCTGGAGTGCTTCGAGCTGCGTGACGCTGAGCACCGACTGCGCCGGATCGGCGGTGGACTGGAGCGCGCCGGGCCGCAGTTCCGCGAAGAAGTTGACGCCCTCCTTGAGGATGCGGCCGTACGGCGACGATGGCAGCTTCACGACGGCGTGGTAGGCGTCCTCGAGCCGGGTGGTGCGTTCCAGGGCCGCAAAAACGCGGTCTCCCTGGCGTCGCACTCTGCCGAACTGCCACAGCTTCAGGGCGATGAAGAACCACGTGAGGAGGGAGAAGAACCCGAGCACCCCCATGATCACCCACGTGACCACCGACGACTGCTTCAGCAGCTCGAGCGCGGTTGTGGGCATCGCCCCGGAAACCTGGAGCATCATGCCGCCACCCTCGCAAGCCACTCGTAGGTCTGCCGCAGTCCCTCAGCGAGCGTGACCTCGGGCCGCCAGCCGATGGCCTTCGCCGCCTTGCCTGGGGCGACGGCGCTGCGCTGCAGCTCCCCGGGGCGCGCCGGCGCGTGCGTGAGGGGCACCTGGAGGCCCGTTGCCGCCATCATCGCGTTGGCGAGCTGGTTCACGCTCGTTTCGATCCCGGTTCCGACGTTGAGGGCCAGTTCGTCGATCGCGGTGGGCACGGCGGCCGGCGCCTCCGTGGCAAGCAGGCTCGCCCGGGCCACGTCACCGACGTAGACGTAGTCCCGGGTCTGGCTCCCATCTCCATACACCGTGATCGCCTGGCGGTTGCGGAGACGGCTGCCGAAGATCGCCACCACGCCGGCTTCGCCGTGCGGGTTCTGGCGCGGCCCGTACACGTTGGCATAGCGCAGCGAGCGAACGACCAGCCCGTACAGGATCGCGTACTGGGCGAGGTAGAACTCCGACGCGAGCTTGCTCACGCCGTAGGGCGAGACGGGAAGCTTGGGCGCGGATTCCGGGTGCGGAAGCGCCGCGCTTTCTCCGTACACGACCCCGCCCGAGGAGGCGAACACCACGCGCTTGACCCCGCCCTCGCGCGCCCCCTCGAGCAGGTTCAGCAAACCAATGAGGTTGATGTCCGCGTCGTGCCCCGGCTTCTGGACCGACACGCGCACGTCCATCTGCGCTGCGTGGTGGTTCAGGACGGTGAATCCGCCCGTGGCAAGCAGTGCGCGCGCCTCGGGGGCGCGGATGTCCGCCTCGACGAGCGTCGCCCCGGCCGGCACGTTCTCCCGGCGGCCGCTCGACAGGTTGTCCAGCACGGTCACCCGGTATCCGTGCGCGAGGTAGAGGTCAGCGACGTGCGAGCCGATGAAGCCGGCCCCACCCGTCACGAGTACATGCTGCGCCATGCTCCTCCAGAGCCGCGGATTCGCGCGGACGGCCGCGCGTCACGCGCGGGAAGTTACCACAAACCGACGGGGCTCGGTCGGTTCGCCTGCGCGAGCCGCCCGAGCCCCGTCGTGTCGAGTGCCCTCACTCGGTCAGGCCGGCATCTTGGCCACGAGCCGCACCGGCACGCCCTGAGCATTCCGTGCGGCGAGCCGGATCCCGGGGGTCAGGATCCGATTGATCACCGCCGTGGCCGAGCGCTCCCTGACATGCACGATCTCGACTTCCGCCAGCACCTGCGGGCCGGCGGGAGACCGCTCAGTCAACTCCGGGGTGGCGAGGAGCTCGAACAGATCGCCCGCGGTAATGCCGACGTTCCGGCCGAGGTCGATGAACAGCACCTCATACTGATTGGGCACGGGGTTCAGATCCCGGCGGGCCACGACGAGGCCCTCGATGCCACCGGTTACCGGCTGGGGTCGCCCCGTCGCCAAACGTGGGTACGGCTCGAGCGGCAACGTGCCCTGCCCGGCCCGGATCGGGCCATACTGCTGAATCACGGTCGCCACCGCGTCCGGCCCATTCACGTTGAGCACGCGGACGATACCCATGGGTGCAACAATGTTTCCCCACCCGCCCGACACCTGACGGCCGACTTCCGCGACGAGCAGGGAGTCACCGACCTGGTACATCGCACCCTCGGGGGCCCGCAGCCGGATCTCGGCGTAGATCATCGCCATCGCGGCATCGACGCCCCGGAGCGAACCGCGTGCCGTGCCGATGTCGGCGATCCCCTCCACGGTCCCCCATGGCAGCTGCTCCTCTTCGGTGAGGAAGCCCGCCCGATAGAAGTCGCCTGGCTGGACGCCCCAATACCGATCGGTGGGGCCGAACTGGAGGGGCTGGGTCTGTTGGGCGCCAACGGTGCGCGCGAAGATCGTCTGGCCCGACTCGGCCGCCGGCGGCGGCGCCGCAGGCAGGGCCGCTGGCAGCTCGACCATTTCAACCGGGCGCTGCACCGCTTCCTGCTGGGCAACCAGCGTGTCCGCCGGTGGCAGCACCACCGCCTGGGCCGCCGGGGGCTCGGCCACCGGGGATTCAACCGCCACCTGGGTCCGGTCCGCGGCCACCAGCCAAAGCTCCTCACCGGGGAAGATCCAGTGCGGATCCTCCACGACGGTGGTGTTCAGCCGGTAGATCTCGGGCCAGAGGAACGGGTCGCCCATGTAGAGTTGCGCCAGGCCCCACAGGGTCTCGCCGAGCTGGACGACATGCCGCTCCGGGCGCGGTCCGGCCTGCGTGGTGTCTTGCGCGGCCGCCGGGCCCGCGACGATCATGGCGAATCCCAGCGCAAGCAGCGAACTCGGCAAGTGCTTGCTCACCATACAGTTACCCCTCTCCCGTCCAGAAACGGCCGGGACCGGTCATGGGTCATGCTGCG
>DAINBS010000264.1:0-4735 GCA_036732805.1 Gemmatimonadales bacterium
GCGGCTAGTGCCGTTCCAACTTGTTCCACCTACGGATTCGCCTGGGGCGATCCCTGGGCCAAACAAGTTGGATCGGCACTAGTGCAGCGATCGCTGGCCGGCCGCCGGCGGCTGCGGCGACAGGGAGACCCCGATGGGTACGACGGCGCGGATCTCGCCGTCCACCGCGATCTCGAAGCGATAGCGTCCCGGCTTCTGGAACGGCACGTCGAACGCCAGCACGGCGCCCGCCTCGAGGTCCGTCACGCCGGCCGCGGGCTCGTTGAAGTTCACCGCACCGTCGCCCGAGAGCACTTCGGCGTCCTCCTCGTCGAGCAGGCGGATGCGCAGGCGGTGCTCGCCGACCTCGGTCCGCCGGCCGTGGAGCCGGACCACGAGATGGAGGCGGGGGTGGACCGTGGGGAACCGGGCGGCCCAGATATGCTGGAAGATGCCGAGCACGGAGAGCTTGCCGTGCTGGTCGATGATCGCATAGTCACAGGCGACCGCGAAATCCACCGTCATGAGGCTGCCTCGGAAGTCCGGGACACGTCACCGTCGTCCGCGGGGACGACGCGCGAATCCTAGCCCCCTTCGCCCGGCGGCGGTACGCCCGCGTCAGCCGACGGGCGTGGGGATCCCGCTCATCTCCTGCGCCCGCAGCTCGCGGCGCAGGATCTTGAGCATGGCGCTCTTCGGCAGCTCCGGCACGAACGCGACGTCCCGGGGGATCTTGTAGGGCGCGAGTTCCCGTCGGCAGTGTCCCAGGATCTCCTCGGCCGTGGCCTGCGTGCCCGGCCGCAGCACGACGAACGACTTGACCCGTTCGCCCAGCCGCGCGTCCGGAAGGCCGATCGTGGCGGCCTCGAGCACCTTGGGGTGCGCGGCCAGCACCTGATCCACTTCGTCCGGATAGACGTTGACGCCGCCGACGATGATCAGGTCCTTCTTCCGGCCGCAGATGTAGGTGAACCCGTCATCGTCCATGCGCGCGAGATCGCCCGTGTACAGCCACCCGTCCCGGATCATCGCGGCCGTCTCGTCGGGCCGGTTCCAGTAGCCAGACATCACCTGCGGTCCGCGGATGCAGAGCTCGCCCTCTTCGTTGGCGCCCAGCTCACGCGTCCCGGTCTCCGCGTCCACGATCTTCATGTCGGTGCCGGGCAGCGGGACTCCGATGGACCCGGGCTTGCGCACCCCGGCGAGCGGGTTGGCGTGCGTGATGGGCGACGTCTCCGTGAGGCCGAACCCTTCGGTGATCTTGCCGCCCGTCAACTGCTCGAACCGCGTCATGACCTCCACCGGCAGCGGCGCCGAGCCGGAGAAACAGTACTTCACGCTGGAGATGTCGAGCTGGTCGACCTTCGGGTACTTGTTGATCCCGGTGTAGTGTGCCGGCACCGCGGGGAAGAGCGTCACCCGGTACTTGCGGATGCTCGACACCAGGTCGGCGATGTCCCGCGGGTTGGGCGCGAGCACGATGTGGGCGCCCAGCGCGATGGGCCACAGGAACGAGACCATGTTCCCGAACGAGTGGAAGTACGGGAGGCACGCCAGCAGCACCTCCCGGCCCATCTCCAGGTTCCGGAACCAGGACACCGCCTGCTGGGCGTTGCACGACAGGTTGCGATGGGTGAGCACCACGCCCTTGGCGACGCCGGTGGTGCCCCCGGTGTAGAGCAGCTGTGCCGGGTGGTTCCAGTCGAACGACGCCGGGGGAACGGGCGGGCCGCCGGCGGCCAGCAGCTCCCGGAAGAAGTGCACGCGGGGCTCGCGCGGCACCTTCACGTACTGACCCGTCTTCTTGAGCTTCAGCGGCGCCAGGATGTTGAGCGGGAACGGCAGGTAGTCGGGGATGGATGTCACCACGACGTGCCGGACCGGCGTGCGGCTCAGGATCCCGCGCAGCTTGCCCCACCACAGGAAGTCCAGCGTCACGACCACGCTGACGCCGGCGTCGTTGAGCTGGTGCTCGAGCTCGCGCTCGACGTAGAGGGGATTCGTTCCCACCACCTGCGCGCCCAGCCGGAGCGTCGCGAAGTAGGCGATGATCATCTGCGGCACATTGGGCATCCACAGCGCGACCCGGCTGTCGGTCGTGACACCCAGGCCCGCCAGCGCCGAGGCGAATCGCTCCACCTGGGACTTGAGCTCGGCGTACGTCAGGGTCTTGCCCTTGAGCGTCACGGCGGGGCGGTCGGGGAACGCGCGGCACGTGTCGTCGAACATCTCGACGAGCGTGCGCTCGACGAACGTGATATCGGTGGGAACGCCGGGCTCGTAGTACTTCGTCCAGACGCGGTCCATGGGGGCCTTCCCTGCGATGGCCGCGCGCGGACGGCTCCCGGCCGGTCTGCGCGCACCCTTGGAGACTGCGCGCGGAGCCCGTACCCTGCAAGTGCCGCCCCCGGATCGGGAGCCGGTGGTCGGGCGGCGGGATCTCGGCGCGACTCAGGAAGCCGCGGGGCGGGGGCGTGCCGGCGCTCCCGGGAACGGGCACAGGTCGTTCACCGGGCAGATCTCGCAGCGCGGCGTGCGCGCCTGGCAGATGGCGCGGCCGTGATGGATGAGCAGGTGCGGCAGCAGGGTCCAGTGGCGCCGCGGAACGAGCGCCATGAGGTCGCGCTCGATCTTCACGGGGTCCGTCTGGTGGGTGAGACCCAGCCGGTGGGTGATCCGCTTCACGTGGGTGTCCACCACGACGCCTTCGTCGATCCCGAACGCGTTGCCCAGGACCACGTTCGCGGTCTTGCGGCCCGCGCCGGGCACCTGGGTGAGCTCGTCCATGATCCGGGGCACCTCGCCCCCGTGGCGCTCCGCGAGGGCCCGCCCCATCCCGATCAGCGATCTGGTCTTGTTCCGGTAGAACCCGGTGGATCGGATGATCTCCGCCAGCTCGTCAGGATTCGCGTCGGCGAAGTCCTGCGCGGTGCGGTACCGGGCAAAGAGGACGGGCGTGACCTTGTTGACCCGCTCGTCGGTGCACTGAGCGCTGAGAATCGTCGCCACCAGCAGCTGGAGCGGGTTCGCGAAGTCGAGCGAGCACCGGGCGTCGGGGAATCGCGCCTCGAGGCGCGTGATGATCGCCTCGATCCGCTCCCCGGCGGCCGGCAGCCGACGGGCCGTCTTCCGGGCGCTCACGGGGCCTCGCTTTCGGCGTGGGCCACGGCGAGCAGGGCGAGCTGCACCAGCGTCAGCAGCTCGGCCGGGGTCGCTACGGACAGCACGCGGCCGCTCGTGCCGCCGTCCATCAACGGGGCGAACGGCGGATCGCGCTGCACGCCGCGCGCGGCGGCGAAATCCTCGGGCCGCGCGTGGACCGTGACCTGGGTGAAGCCGCCCCGCTCCTCGCGGAGCCCCAGCACCGCGAGGAGGGTCACCTCGTCCCCGCGCGGCGCGGCAACGACGAAGACCCCGTCCAGCGGCTCGTGCGGCGCGTCCGGGCCGCGCTGGCCCCACCACCAGTTCACTGGCAGCTGCACGTAGCACGCGCCGCCGGGCACCTTCGGTGGCTCCGCGGGCGGCAGGCGGCGCAGCCAGGGCTGGAGCTGGGCGCGGGCCGGCGAGACGACGCGCCGGCCCGCGGCGTCGAACCGGTACATGGCGTGGAGCAGCTCGAGATACTCCTGCACCGCCTCCGGCTGTTGGGCGACCAGCTCCGGTGACTCCAGCTCGGCCAGGAGCCGCTGCACCTCCGGGACCATCGCGAACTCGCCGCGGTCGCCGGCGTCCCGTCCGGCGGCGGCGGCCGCGGCCGTGAGCTTTCCCAGGGCGCCGGCGTCATCGCCGAAGAGCATGTCGAACGGGGTGGGACGCTTCATGCCGCCTCCGCCGGAAGCCAGGCATCGAGGACCGCGGTGAACCGCTCCGGCTCTTCCACGTGCGGGCAATGGCCGGAGGTCTCGAACACGATCAGCTCGGCGCCGAGACTCGCCGCGCTCCGCTCGGCGGCATCCAGCGGGATCGGATCGTCGCGACCGGCAAGGACGAGCGACGGGATGCGCAGTCGCGCGAGGTCCGCGTGCAGATCGAACTCGCCGAGGCTCTCCCACACCGCCTGCTGCGTCCGCCCCGTCACCCGGAAGGGTGTCAGGTCGCGCACGCGCGCCGGGTCGTGGAAGTAGCCGGCCACCGAAAGCTCGAACAGCCGCTGCCGGTACGCGTCGGGATCGCTCGTGCGGAGGTCGGACCGCTGGAGCGCCTCGCGCGCGGCGAGAAGCGCGGGAGCCCGGGACCGCGCCGCGAACGCCGCCTCGAACCGGCGCCGATCAGCGGCACGGGCCGGGGCCGGGCACACGAGGGCCAGACGCGACACGGCGGTGGGATGGCGGACGGCGTAGAGCATCGCGAGCAGGCCTCCCCAGGAGTAGCCCAACAGCGTCGCGGCGGTGATCCGCCAGTGCCCGCGCAGCGCGTCGAGGTCCGCCACGTGGGCCTCCCACCCGAGCGCGGCATCCCGTTCGGCGGGCGAGCGCCCGCCCCCGCGCTGGTCGTAGTACATCAGGCTGCGCCGCGTGGCAAGCCGGTCGTATTGGGGAAGGAGATAGTCGTGATGCGCGCCGGGCCCGCCATGCAGGACGATCGTGGGAGGACCATCTCCCACGCGCCGCGTGAACAGCGTCACGCCGTTCACGGACACCCGCTGTTCCGTCACGGCGGCGTCCACTCCCCCGATCCCCTCCGCGTGCCCTTCCTGCCCTTCCTGCCCTTCCTGCCCTCACTGCCCTCGCTGCCCTCACTGCCCTCGCTGCCCTCA
>DAINBS010000265.1:0-4654 GCA_036732805.1 Gemmatimonadales bacterium
CAAGCCCGCGCTCGGCCGAGGAACCGCGTCCTCAAGGACGCCCCTCGCCGACGGGGGATCACCCTTCAGGGTCTGGTTGCTTGGCCGAGCGCGCTCTTCAGAGCGCGACTCGGCTGACGGCCAACGGTTATTCGATGCCCAGTCGCTTGACGATGTGGTCCTTCACGCCCGGGGTGATCGTGCCTTGAGCAAGCAGCTTGTCGAGCATCGCGACGATCTGCGGGCGGTCGGCGTCGATCTTCCGCTCGCGAAGCTCTCCGATGATCCGGGCCAGGCGCTGGTCGTACTCGCCGTGCCGCAGCGCCCCGACGGCCATTTCCTTCTTCAGGGTCTCCAATTCCTGCACCAACCGCTCGAGTGTCACGGGGGTCATCGCCTGTCCTCGGGAGTGGGGTGGGCCTAACGGTAACACGCCGCGCGCGGGTCAACCAGCGTCACCGCGCGCGGGCTGCCCGCGCCGCCTCGATCCGGTTCCGGCCGGCCCGTTTGGCCCGGTACAGCGCCGCGTCGGCCTGCTGGACGACAGCCTGGACGTCGCCGTCACCCGCTGCGCGTTGGGCAAGTCCCAGGGAGACCGTGACGACGAGTTGTCCGGTGCCGGTGCCGCCTCGCCGGCCAGGCTGCCTGGGGCGCCGGCGCGGGCGGTCGGCCGCCCGCAGCGTGAATCGCTGCGCGGCCACGGCGGCCCGTGTCGCTTCGAGGTCGGAGACCACGTCGTCCGCGGTCCGCCCGGCAAACAGGATGGCGAATTCTTCCCCCCCGTACCGGAACGCCCGGCCGCCATCGACCGCATCGAGCTGGGCCGCCACCATGCGGAGCACCTGGTCGCCCACCTCGTGGCCGTGCGTGTCGTTCACGGACTTGAAGTGATCCACGTCCACCATCGCCATCGCGAACGGTCCGTCCAGCCGGCGCAGGGCGTCATCGAGGGCGCGCCGGCTGGCGAGGCCGGTCAGCGCGTCGCGGAAGGCGAGCGCGTGCGCGCTCTCGATCACCGCCACGACGAGTGCCAGGCCCGCAGCCGTGAACAGCAGGCCCACGGTGGGGATGTCCCCCGGAAGGCGCCCCGCGCCTGCGGCGAGCCCGACGAGCACGGCGGCGAGGGCCCACAGGAAGCCCCGCAGCAAGGGCGCGGCGCGTCGGATGGTCAGGATGACGAGCACGATCGCGGCGCCGGCAAAGAGCAGAACGGCCGCGTCACCCAGCGGCGCGTCCGCCGCCAGGAGCGGTTCCGTGAAAGAGCGGGTCGTGAGGAGGTCGGCCAGCGGGCGCTGGTCGGGTCGCGCCAGAACGAGCACCAATGCCGCCTGTGCCACGAGGGCGGCGACGCGGCGCGCCGCCGCGGCGCTCGTGAACCCGCGCTCCGGCAGGAGAGCAAAGGCAAGCAGATTGAGCGGCAGCAGCACGGCCACGGCCGGCTCCAACGCCCCGAGCTCGACACCCGCCATCCGCGCCCGGGCCGCCCAGGACAGGACGCCGCCCGCGCCGGCCAGCGCGAGCACCGCGAACAGCACGCCGGACTGCCGGAATCGGAGGGCCAGGACGCTCCCCGCCACGAGCACGACCGCGGGGAGCCAGGGGAGAGCCGGCTCGATGGGATGCAGCAACAGGGGCCAGCGGATGGCCGCCGCGGCCGCAAGGAGGATCAGGCCCTCGGGCACGAGCAGGGTGGTGAGGGCGCGCCGCATGGCCGCAAGATAGTGGCCCCTCGCACGGCATCGTGCGCCACGCCACGCTTGGCCTCCACACAGGGCGCTATGTTCCCACGATGAGCCGGCCCTGCATCCTGACCTGCATCGTCGCGGCCACGGTCGCGTGCGCCGACGGCCCCACGAATCCGCCTGCCGACGACACGGTACTGGTGGTGCTTCCCGCCGAGGTGGACCTCGCGATCCAGGCCGCGCTCACCCTGACCGCGCTCCTGGTGTTCGACGGTACCGACACGGCGGCCGTGGAGCCCACGTGGGCCACCCGGGATCCCGCGGTCGCCACGGTGACTGAGGCGGGCGTCGTCACGGGGGTCGCGCAGGGTGTCACCCGGATCGTCGCGGAGATCTACGGGCTGCGGGACTCGGCGTCAGTGACCGTGGACGACACGATCCTCCCGCCCCCGGGGCTCCGGTTGATCACCTCGGACCTGTCGCAGCCGGTGTTTCTCACCGTGGCCCCGGGAGACCCGACGCGGCTGTTCGTCGTCGAGAAGACGGGCGCCGTGCGAATCGTGCGCAACGATACGCTGCTCACCGCGCCGTTCGTGGACGTCGGGACGCTCGTGAGCAGCGGCAGCGAGCAGGGACTCCTGTCCATCGCGTTCCACCCCGACTACGCCACGAACGGGTACGTGTACCTCTCGTACACGGACACGGCGGATTCGTCCAAGGTGATGCGGTACGAGGCGAGCGCGCCGGAGCGGCTGGATCCGACCAGCGCGGTGCGGATCCTGGCCGTGGCCCAGCCGTATTCCAACCACAACGGCGGGTTGATCGCGTTCGGGCCCGACGGCATGCTGTACATGGGTCTTGGGGACGGCGGCAGCGGCGGCGACCCGCAGGGCAACGGCCAGAACACGGCCACGCTGCTGGGCTCGATCCTGCGGTTGGACGTGGACGGCGCGGCGCCGTACGCCATCCCGTCCGACAACCCGCTGGTCGGGCAGGCCGGCGCGCGCGGTGAGATCTGGGTGTACGGACTCCGCAACCCGTGGCGCTTCAGCTTCGATCGGTCCACGGCTGACCTCTACATCGGCGACGTCGGTCAGAACGCGTGGGAGGAGGTGGACGTTCAGCCGGCCGGGAGTGCGGGCGGCGAGAACTACGGCTGGAATGTCATGGAGGGAAGCACCTGCTACGACGCGGACACGTGTCAGACGCAGGGCCTGGTGCTGCCGGTGACGGAGTACACGCACAACGAGGGGTGCTCGATCGCGGGCGGGTACGTGTACCGCGGCACCGCCGTAGCGGCGCTCGAGGGGCGGTATCTCTATGCCGACTATTGCGGCGGTTGGGTGCGGAGCTTCACGTACGTGAATGGCGTCGCCACCGACGCCCGGGAGTGGCCGGTTCTTTCACCAGGTTCGCAGGTCACCTCGTTTGGTGAAGACGGCGCCGGCGAGTTGTACCTGATGACCCAGGGCGGTGCTCTGTACCGGATCGTGCCGGTACCAGGATTGTGATCCGGGTCACCGGAGGGTGCCTGGGCGCCTTCCGAGTGTGAGACCGGGCACAGTCCAACCACCCCTGACAGATGATAGTAGAGCGACCGCGGCCCGACCGTACCGGGCGCGCGATCAGCGCCGGCTGCCGGGCCGGCGCTGTCGTGTGTCTGGATGCCCGAGGGGCCCACCTCTGAACATGCTCGCCCCGCTGCTCTCGCGCACGCGTCCCGGTTCCCCCCTCGACGGGTCGGAGCGCGTGCTCCTCGACCGGCTGTTCGAGTCCGCGCCCGAAGGCATCGTGCTGGCCGACCGCGAAAGCCGGGTGATCCGGATCAACGCGGAGTTCACGCGGCTGTTCGGCTACACGGCGGCGGAGGCGGTCGGGCGCTCGCTGGACGAGCTGCTCGCGCCACCGGACCTGCGGACGGAGGCGGAGCAGGCCACCACGGCCGTCGCGCAGGGCGGGCACGCGGCGTTCGAGACCCAGCGGCGGCGGAAGGACGGGACGCTGGTCCACGTCTCGGTGCTCGGCACGCCCATTCACATCCGCGGGACGCAGGTCGCCGTCTTCGGGATCTACCGGGACATCGGCCCGATCAAGGCGATGGTTGAGGCCCTGCGTGCTTCCGAGGCGCAGTTCGCGAGCGCGTTCCGCTCCGCGCCGGGTGCCGCCGCGATCGCCACGCTCGAAGATGGCCAGCTCATGGAGGTCAACGATGCCTTCGTGGCGGCGATGGGCTACACGCGGGACCAGGCCATCGGCCGCCGGACGCGGGACCTGGGCCTGTGGGTGGACGAGCGCGACCGCGGGCACATGCTGGCGTCGCTCGCGCGCGACGGGCAGGTGCGCGGGTTCGAGTACCGCTTCCGGGCCCGCACCGGCGAGGTCCGGATCGGCGCCTTCTCGGCGGACGTGATCCAGTTCCGCGGCGAGCGCTGCCTGCTGGGCATCACGCACGACATCACGGAACGGGTCCGGGCCGAGCAGGCCATGCGGGAGAGCGAGGAGCGCTACCGCACCATCGTCGAGACCATCGAGGACGGCTACTACGAGCTGGACACCACGGGCCGGCTGACGGCCGGCAACTCCGCGCTGGCCCGGATGCTCGGCTACCCCCCGGAGCGGCTGACGACGCTCCGCTACCGTGACTTCGTGGACGGGGCCAACGCGTCGCGGGTGGCAGCCGTGCTGGCCGAGGTGTACGCCAGCGGCACGGCGCAGCGGATCGCCGACTGGGAGGTGGTCCGGGCCGATGGGGAGCGGCGCTGTGTGGAGTCGTCGGTGGCCCCCGTCCGGGACGCCTCCGGCTGGATCGTGGGCTACCGCGGGATCATGCGTGACGTGACGGACCGCCGGCGGACCGAAGCCTCGCTGCGTGAGAGCGAGTCCCGGTACGCGCTCGCGGCCCGGGGTGCCAACGACGGGCTGTGGGACTGGGATCTCGAGACGGGCACGATGTACTACTCGCCCCGGTGGAAGGAGATCCTGGGGTGTGACGC
>DAINBS010000266.1:0-4651 GCA_036732805.1 Gemmatimonadales bacterium
CGGGCCGCGAACATCGATGCGGCGAGCGGCGTGAGCTTCGTGGACGCCCAGGACGATCATCCGTACGAGCGGCCCACGTACGGTGTCGCCGGCTGGACCAGTGACGGACGCTCGGTGATTCTGAACCACCGGTTCGACCTGTGGCGCCTGCCGCTCGACGGCTCGCGGGGCGTGAACCTCACCGGCGGCGTGGGCGACGCGGAGCAGATCGAGTTCCGGCTCGTGCGGTTCGACGAGAACGGGCAGCCGCGCGGTGGCGGTGGCGGCGGGTTCGGCTTTGGCGGAGCGGCGCGCCAGGACGACGAGGGCGTCGACCTCTCGAAGCCGCAGCTGCTCGAGGCCTACGGCCTGTGGACCAAGAAGTCGGGCTACTGGCAGCTTGCCTCGGGCGGGAAGCCCACCCCGCTCATCTGGGAGGACCAGGCCATCGGACAGGTCGAGAAGGCCGCGGATGCCGACCGGATGATCTTCACGCGCCAGACCTTCAGCGAGTTCCCGGACTATTGGGTGGCGAACGGCGGCTTCCAGTCACCGCGCAAGGTGACGGACGCCAATCCCCAGCTCGAGGATTTCGTCTGGTCGAGCGGCAAGGTGCTGATCGACTACGCCAACAGCAAGGGCGAGCGGCTCCAGGGGACGCTGACCCTGCCGGCGAACTACGAGCGGGGCAAGAAGTACCCGATGCTCGTGTACTTCTACGAGATCGTGTCGAACACGCATCATCGCTTCTCGATGCCCGTGTACGACGACCGGCCCCATATCTCGACCTACGCGAGCAACGGCTATCTGGTCCTCCAGCCCGACGTGGTCTATCAGATCGGCCGGCCCGGCACCTCGGCGCTGGACTGTGTGACCAGCGCCGTGAAGAAGGTGATCGAGCTGGGCTACGCGGATCCCGCGCACATCGGACTCCAGGGGCACAGCTGGGGCGGATACCAGTCGTCCTACATCGTGACGCAGACCGACATGTTCGCGGCGGTGGTGACGGGCGCGCCGCCCACCAACCTCGTGAGCTTCTACAACGAGCTGTACAAGCAGACCGGGACCGTGCAGCAGGGGATCATGGAGGTGGGCCAGGTCCGCATGGGCCGCGACTCGACGCCCTGGACCGCCGAGGAGCAGTACGAGGACCAGTCACCGATCCACAACGTGGAGAAGATCACGACGCCGTTCATGATCCTGCACGGGACCGCGGACGGGGCCGTGGACTGGCACCAGGGACTCGAGTACTTCAACGCCGCCCGGCGGAATGGCAAGGAAGTGATCCTGCTCTCCTATCCGGACGAACCGCACCACCTGGCAAAAAAGGAGAACCAGAAGGACTTCCAGGTGCGGATGCGGCAGTTCTTCGATCACTACCTGAAGGACGCGCCGGCGCCCAAGTGGATGGCGGACGGAGTACCGCAGGTGAGGAAGGGCGGGCCAATAGAATAACGAACAAGGAACGCAGAACGGGGAAGGCAGAACGTACCGGTTTGCCTTCCCCGTTCGATATTCCTTTCTTGGGACGGTCGGCGTTCCGACCCCGTTCAGCATTCCTTGCGGGACATTCAGCGTTTCAGTTCCGCCTCCGCCGCGATGAACCCGAATGCCGGCCAGCCGGTTGTCGCCACCGCGCGCTTGAACCACTCCCGCGCCCGGGTGGTGTCCCCGTGGATCAGATACCAGTTGCCAATGCCATAGGAGAGCGTCCCCCGGTCGATGCCGCTCGTGTCGGTGGGAGTCAGGACCCGCTCGGGCTCGACTTCGCCCCGGTACAGGCTGAGCCGTCGCGTATACGCGTTGCCTTCGGGCAGCGAGTCCGCGTGCTGCTCGACCATGGTCCTGGCCTCCGCCGCGCGCCCCGCCCGCGACAGCGACATCCACGACCAGTCGATGGAGCCCGCCCGCTCCCCGGCATTGGGAGCGATGGGCAGCGCGCGCGCGAACGCCTGGGCTGCGCCACTGAAGTCGCCGGTCACGTACTTCACGATGCCCAGGTGATACAGGCAGCCATAGCAGGTCGAGTCGAGTTGAAGCCCCCGCTCCAGATCCGCCCGGGCGTGATCGAGTTCCCGGACCGACAGGTAGCGATGTCCCCGCCACCGGTAGAGCACGGAGTTGTCGGGCGCGAGCGCGATCCCCTTCGTGAACGTGGCGATCGCTTCGCGGTACTGCTGCCGTGCCGCCTGGGCGAGGCCGAGCGCGAGGATGCGCTCGACATTCGTGGGTTCGGCCGCCAGCGCGGCCTCGGCGGCGGCGATGGCCCCGGTGTCCCCAAGTGAGGTATACGCGGTGCCCGCGGGCGAGCGGTACTGCACCGTCTGACCAGCCAGGGGCGCGGGGGCAAGCGCCGCGAGCACCGCCAGGACCGCGATCCGTCGTTCATGCATGGTTCGCTCCTTGCCACGTCATTGTGCGCTGATGATGACGCTGTCGTAAGTGCCGTCGGGGAGATACAGGATCTCCACCCGCTCCCCCTCGCGCCAGCGGTCGGCGATGACCGGCAGGACCACGTCGCTCCCGCGCTGTGTCCGCCCGTCCGCCTGAAACTCGTACCGCACCCGCGTGAACTTCACGCCGAATCCGGCGTCTTCCTGGCGAAAGTCCAGGATCTCGGCCATGCCGGGGATCCCGTCGCGGAAGAAGCGCCGCAGGCGCCGCTTGCGCGCCCGGGACATGGCGAAGAACACGCCGGGCAGCACGCCGACGGTGAGCACCGAGAAGAAGATCACGGTGACCCAGTCCACGACGCCCCAACGGTCACCGGGCAGTTGTGTGGGCTCCATCAGCTGCCGCGCGCCGTGAGCGAGCGCCTGGTATCGCTCGGCCGCGGTGCCGGTGAGCGCCCGAGGGGCGGGCTCCAGCACGAGCGGCGCCACATGCGAAGAGACGGCGAGCGCCGTGCCCGACGCCGCGTCGGCCGGCCGTGTCGGCGCGGCGAGCAGCGCCTCGCGAGCCGCTCGCGCCGACGGGTACCGCCGGGCGGGCGCGGGCTCCAGCAGCCGCGTAATCACGCCGCGCATCGGCTCGCCCACCGGCAGCTCGGCCGGCACCACGATCCGGCCCTCGTCGGCCATGAAGTCCGACGGCGGCCGCCCGGTGACGAGGTGCAGGAACGTGGCGCCCAGCGCGTACAGGTCGCTGGCGGGGCTGGCCTGCCCCATGTACTGCTCGTACGGCATGTAGCCGTGGGTCCCGACTACGGTGGACCCGCTTTCATCGGGTGCGCGGAGCACGTTGCGCACGGCCCCGAAATCCACCAGCACGGGCCCGCCGTCCGACCGCACGATCACGTTGGCCGGCTTGATGTCACGGTGCAGGATGGGGGGCGCCCGGGTGTGCAGGTAATCCAGCACGCCGAGCAGCTCGAGCATGAGGTCGAGTACCTTGAGCGGGGGAAGCGGCGGCCCCTCGGCAATGGTCTGAACGAGACTCACGCCTTCGACGTACTCCATGACCAGCACGGCCGTCTGCGCGCCGCCCACCTCCGCCCGGAAGAACTCCACGAACTCCGGCACGCCCCGGTGCCGGAGACCCGTCAGCACGCGCGCCTCCCGCTCGAACAGCTCGTACGCCTTGAGATCCGCCACGCGGCTGCCGTGAAGGGTCTTGAGCGCGACCGCATGGTCGTCCTGGAGGTCGCGCGCCAGGTAGGTGTGGCCAAAGCCGCCGCGGCCCAGGGGGCGCACGATCTCATAGCGGGTGCCCACGCGCTGTCCGGGTGCGAGGAGCGGACCGGAGGGCGCGGAGGATGGCGGATCGAAGCCGGGTTCGGGGGTCACCGAGCATTCAATTATCACTTGACCGGGGCTTTGGCAACCGGCGGCGCTCAGGCCCGCCCGTGAACACGCGCCGCCGCAGTGGGTAGATTATCCGGCCCGCGGTCCACATCCCTCCAACCCGGAACGATCTGATCGCCTATGAGCGCCAACCGCAGAGACTTCCTGAAGCTCGCCGCCGCCGGCGGCGGCGCCCTCGCCCTGGGCGGAGTGCCCCGGCCCCTGCTGGGTCGCACGCCTGACCTCTCGCATGTGACCCGTGCGGCCAAGCCACTCAAGATCCTGATCCTGGGCGGCACCGGCTTCACCGGGCCGTTCCAGGTGCGCTACGCGGTGGCGCGCGGTCACACGGTAACGGTGTTCAACCGCGGGCGGCGCGAGGTGGACCTGCCGGAGTCGGTCGAGCACCTGGTGGGCGACCGCAACAACGACCTCAAGGCGCTGGAGGGCCGTGAGTGGGACGTGGTGATCGACAACCCCACCACGCTGCCCAACTGGGTGCGGCTCTCGGGCAAGCTGCTCAAGGACGCCTGCCGCCAGTACGTCTTCATCTCCAGCATCTCCGTCTATGCTGACACGAGCGAGGTGGGCATGGATGAGACGACGCCCGTGCTCGAGTACATGGACGAGGCGGATCCGTTCGGCCTCGAGCTGTGCAGCGACCCCGCCACGCCGAACTGCGCCGAGATCAACCAGCGGACCATGCGGTTCTATGGCGAGCTGAAGGCTCTGTCGGAGCGGGAAGCAGCGTACTGGTTCCCGGGCCGCGCCACGATCATCCGCCCGGGGCTCATCGTGGGTCCGCGCGACGAGAGCGACCGATTCAGCTACTGGCCGGTGCGCGTGGCGCGGGGTGGGGAAGTGCTGGCCCCCAACTCGCCGAACGATCC